>JBBREY010000075.1:0-12849 GCA_038225275.1 Chitinophagales bacterium
TGTAGCACAACGGGCGCAGTTAAGAGATAAAAATGTTATTCCGCCCCATATTTTAGTTATGACGGCAACACCGATACCTCGTACATTAGCATTAACTGCCTATGGCGATTTAGATTACAGTGTAATGGATGAATTGCCACCTGGCAGAAAGCCGATTTTGACAACGCATAGAAATGAAAGCGCACGCCCTCAGGTAATGGATTTTATTAGGGAAGAAATTGAACTTGGCAGACAGGCTTACATTGTTTATCCTTTAATTGAAGAGAGTAGCGCAATGGATTATGAGAATTTGATGAAGGGGTACGAAGAAGTAAAATCTTTTTTCCCTGAACCAAAATTTTGGATAAGCATGGTGCATGGCAAGCAAGCGCCTGAGCAAAAAGAAGCAAACATGCAAAGGTTTGTAAAAGGTGATACAAACATTATGGTGAGCACCACTGTTATTGAAGTTGGTGTCAATGTGCCCAACGCATCTGTTATGGTAATTGAGAGTGCGGAAAAATTTGGTCTTTCTCAATTGCACCAGTTGCGGGGTAGGGTAGGGCGTGGCGCAGATAAAAGTTATTGTGTTTTGCTTACGGGCAATAAATTATCGAACGATGCAAGGGAGCGCATGAAAATAATGGTAGCTACAAACGATGGATTTGCCATTGCAGAAAAAGATCTTGAAATTAGAGGACCAGGCGAAATTGAAGGAACAAGGCAAAGTGGTGCTTTAAACTTTATGCTTGCAAGCCTTGTCAATGATAAAGCAATGCTGGAAGTTGCAAAAGTTACGGTTGAAAAATTATTAGAAGTGGATCCGGATATAATGCTTGAAGAAAACCTGCCTGTTAAAAGTTTTCTGATTTCGCAAAAAGGTAAAACGAAGTGGAGTAAAATAGCATAGGATTTGTAAGACTTCGTTAAACCACATCACCTATTAATAATTTCTAAAACACAAGCTATTCTTTCTACGTTTATTTAAGTAAATTGTACATAAATATTTCCCATTGAACTGCACAACAAAATCTTTCTTATTTATTTTAATGTTCCTTGCCTTGTTTTTTCAAAGTGAAAAGATACAGGCACAAATGGAATTCATTCAAAATAAAGGACAGTGGGATAAAAAAGTTAATTATCGTGGCGATTTTAGCAATGGTTCTTTCTTTCTTGAAAGCAAAGGTTTTACCGTTTTAATGCATAAGGCAGAAGATGTAATAAAATTATCAGAATATACGCATGGCACTTCAAAAAAAATTTATACTAAAGGAAATGTCTCTGACACTTTTACTTTGCACTCATCGGCATATAAAGTAACTTTTTTAGGAGCTAATGCAGCCGCCGAACGAATCGCTGATAAGCCCTTGGCTTCATACAACAACTATTTTATTGGCAACGATCGTTCTCAATGGGCTAGTAATTGTAAAATATTTGGTGCAGTAACATACAAAAATATTTATCCTAATATTGATTTAAGATACTACAGCGATAAAGAACAGCTTAAATATGATTTTATTGTAAAACCCGGGGGCAACCCTGCAGCAATTGCAATGCGCTACGATGGGGCAAATTCGCTTACAATAAAGGAAAAAGAACTGGTTATACAAACAGGGGTGGGAGATGTTAAAGAGTTAGCACCCTATACCTATCAAACAGGCGTGGCTCGCTCTTCAGCCATTAATGCAAAATATGTGGTGAGAGACAATGTCGTTACTTTTAATGTAGATAAATACGATGATAAAGCAACCCTTGTTATTGATCCTCAAATAATTTTCGCATCGCTTTCGGGCAGTACGGCTGACAATTGGGGTTACACCGCTACACCGGGCCCTGACGGAACTTTTTTTGCAGGTGGAATTGTATTCGCATCAGGTTTTCCGGTTTCGCCCGGCGCTTATCAAACTCAATTTAAGGGGGGCGTAACAGAAGGTGGATTTGGTGGCGTTGATATGGCTATTTTTAAATTTTCTGCAGATGGCAGCCAACGAGCATACGCTACTTATATAGGAGGTGATGGCAACGAGCAACCTCATAGTATGATCACCGATGCTTCGGGTAATTTAATTATAGCCGGTAGAAGTAATTCATCTGATTATCCAAGGCTTTCTCTTAAAACACTTTCAGACTCGGGTAGAAGTTTTGATATCGTCATTACAAAATTAAATGCCGCAGGTACTGCGTTAATTGGTTCTGTAAAGATTGGGGGCGCAGGTGATGATGGTGTTAATATAAGACCGAAATATGTGGACCCACGTGGGCCGGACAGACTAAGGAGAAACTACGGTGATGATGCAAGAAGTGAAGTTATTTTAGATGCCAGTAACAATGTTTATCTGGCCTCATGTACACAATCGTCTAAATTTCCTTCTTTTATTCCGGGACAGAATGCTCTTAAAGGATTACAGGATGGAGTAGTTTTAAAGCTTACTCCTAACCTTTCCAACCTTTTATTTTCTATCAATTTTGGTGGTTCGGCGGACGATGCTTGTTTTGTTGCAGCTATTAATCCGGTAACACAAAATTTATACATCGGCGGAGCGTCATCTAGCAACGATTTGCCAGGTAACACTTCAGGCACAATTAATCCAATTTTTAAAGGAGACATAGACGGATTTGTTACTGTACTTTCCCCAATAGACGGATCTATTTTAAAAACAACTTATTTGGGAACCGATGGAAAAGATCTGGTGTATGGATTAAAGTTTGATAAAATTGGCTTCCCGTATGTTATGGGTACAACCACAGGGGACTGGTTTGTATCAAGCAACGTTGGCTTTAAAAATGACGGAGCAAAGCAATTTATTTCAAAATTAAAACCTGATCTATCAGATTATGTTTATTCGACTGTTTTTGGTAAAAAGGCAAATGCGGCTAGTATTTCCCCAATTGCCTTCTTGGTTGACAGATGTGAAAATGTGTATGTATCAGGCTGGGGCGGAGGCATAAACGAAGACCAGGGTTATTCCAAAGAAAATACATCTGGTCTGCCGGAAGTAAATCCTCTTTCACCAATTCCACCACCCGATGGACGGGACTTTTACTTTTTTGTATTGAAGAAAGATGCCCAATCACAACTATTTGGCTCTCACTTTGGCGAAAATGGTGGACTGGGAGATCACGTTGATGGTGGTACGAGTCGGTTTGATGCCAACGGAGTAATATACCAGGCAATTTGTGCTAATTGCTCTGGCAGGGTTTTAAATCCTCAGATATTTTTTCCTGCAACTGCAAATGCATGGGCAAGAATAAATGGTGGTAGCGGCTGTAACCAGGGTTCAGTAAAAATAGAAATGAATTTTGCAGGTGTTTCGGCTGAGGTGCAAGCTGCAATAGATGGTGATGTAAAGGATACTGTTGGGTGTATTCCCTTAACTGTAGATTTTAAAGACCTTCAAGCGAAAGGAAAAAAATACTATTGGAATTTTAATTCAACAGCAAATCCAAATGGAGTAGATACCATTACCACAAACCCTGCAACTGTATTTACTTTTAACATTGCGGGAAAATACAGAGTGCGGTTAATTGCCGAAGATTCCAGTACATGTAATATTAGAGACACATCATACATAACAATTACAGCCGGCGATAACAAAGTAAGACCTAGCTTTTCAAAAAGTAAATTACCACCCTGCGATAGTACTATTTATAGATTTGTAAATACGTCGGCTTCTAGTGCAGGGTCATCGTTTACAAGTCAATCTTTTGTTTGGGATTATGGTGACGGCTCCGCTTTAGATACCGCAGCTTTAACGCCTGACAGAATACACCGATTTCCTGGGCCAGGAACTTATTTCGTAAAATTATCTGTAATAGATCCAAGGTTTTGTAATGCGCCCGCCACATTAATTGATACGCTCAGAATTAATTCAGTTGTAGTGGCGTTGCCGGCAAAAATTGCGTTAGGATGTATTGGTGATACAATTAAATTTAAAAATAATTCGCTGGGCGGTCTTTCATGGTCATGGCATTTTGGGGACCCTGCTTCTGGTGCAAACGATTCGTCTGCAAACTTTGAACCGACTCATATTTACAACACACCGGGTTCTTACGTTTATTATTTGATAGCATACGATTCTACAACCTGTAACAAAGTTGATACTTCTGACTTTTTTACGATTGTAATAAAAGAAAAACCACAGGCTTTGTTTACTTGGGCACCAAATCCGCCAGAGCCAAATGTTCCGGTAAGGTTTACGAACCTTTCTACATTTGCTGACAGTTATTTGTGGGAGTTTGGCGATGGTGAAACATCTACCTTGTTTGCGCCGGTACACGAATACAATGCCACGGGCAAATACAATGCAAGGCTTACTGCATTTAGCAAAGCGGGTTGTTCAGCAAGCTATGACTTACCTGTAGATGTTATCATTAATCCTTTGCTTGATGTACCAAACGCTTTTACGCCGGGCAGGTTTGGGGTAAATAGTGTAGTTAGTGTGCGTGGTTTTGGTATAATAAAAATGGACTGGAAAATTTACAATCGGTGGGGCCAATTGGTTTTTCAATCTGCAACTAAAACGCAAGGTTGGGATGGTTCTTTTAAAGGTAAACTGCAGGCGACAGACGTTTACGGATATACACTTGAGGCAGAATTTAGTGATGGTAAAAAGTTGAGGAAAACCGGAGACATAACCTTACTTAGATAATAAAGAATTAATGCCTGCAGAAAATTGAGGTTATATAACAGAGATTAATTTTAATAAATATTAAATTTTTAAGCATTAGTTGAGGCAGATAAAAAACATATTGATTGTTCAAATTATTTTGTCCTCAGGATTAATTTCCTTTGGGCAAGATTTGCATTTTTCTCAATTTTTCAATTCTCCACTTACAACAAATCCTGCCAACACCGGTTTTATTCCTGATGCTGATTATCGCTTCGGTGTTAATTATAGAAACCAGTGGAGCAACGTAATTTCTGCCCCTTATAAAACCATCAGCGCTTATGGCGACGCTCAGTTGTTTAGAGACAAGTTAGAGAATGGTTGGTTAGGTGTGGGTGCTGTTTTGCTGAGTGACCAAGCCGGTAGTGGTGGGTTACGGTCAGATAAATTTTATGGTTCAGTTGCTTACCATCAAATGCTTGGGTTAAGCAGCTTATTAAGCGCCGGCTTTAATTTAGGTTATGTTTCAAAAAGAATTGATCCAAGTGCATTAAAATTTCCTGACCAGTTTAACGGTAAATTTTTCGATGGTACCACTGCGACTGGTGTTCAATTTACAAACCTAAATATTAATTATTTTGATATGCAGGTGGGTTTAAATTATGCCTATTTTCCAAAGGAAGATATTTACATAAATGCAGGATATTCTATTCATCACGTAAACAAACCAAAAGAAAGTTTTTTTGGTGATAACACTACAGCGGGAAAAATACCCATTAGGCAAATCGGGTTTGTAAATGCAATTTTAAAAGTAAACCCACGGGTAATAATTAATCCCAATATTTATTTTACAACACAGGCACGTGCCATGGAATTAAATGGCGGTATCAATGCTAATTACAATCTTTCAGAATATGGGGAAAGCCAGTTAATTTTTGGTTTGTATTACCGGTACAAGGATGCGGTAATTCCTACAATTGGTTTTGAAACAAAAAAAACGGCATTTACTTTTAGTTATGATGCCACACTTTCGCCCTTAAAGTCATTTAATAATTACCGTGGTGCAGCAGAATTCAGCATTGTAAAAAAAGGTTTTTACCCTGGCAACAGCGACAGACAAACCCTTTGTCCAAAATTTTAATTTTTACTTCACTATTTTGGAATTTTTTTCAGACGACGGAGAAATTCCTAATTCTGCTTTTAAACATTCCTTTATAAATGCGAACTTTAAAAAAAACTAGCACATGAATATTGCTGCGGACAGAACTACAGACTTTCGTGAACATTTAAAAGCATTTAAAAATATTGTTGGAGAAGCATATGTTTTTACTGACGAAGAAACGTTGGATAACTGTGCAAAAGATGAAACAGAAAATCTTTATTTTTTACCCGATATTGTTATTAAACCTCGCAGCGCTGAAGAAATAAGCGAAGTGATGAAAATTTGCAATGCGAACAGAATCCCGGTTACGCCCAGAGGCGCAGGTACCGGTTTAAGCGGCGGTGCGTTGGCACACAATGGCGGTGTTGTAATATCTTTTCAACGCATGAATAGCATATTGGAAATTGATGAAAGAAATTTACAGGTTACCACAGAACCCGGAGTTATAACACAGGTATTACAAAATGCTGTTAAAGAAAAAGGCTTGTTTTATCCGCCTGACCCGAGTAGTTATGGCAGTTGTTTTATTGGCGGTAATATTGCTGAAAATAGCGGTGGCCCTAAGGCAGTGAAGTATGGCGTTGTAAAAGATTATGTGCTAAACCTACAGGTTGTTTTGCCAACAGGCGAAATAATTTGGACAGGTGCAAATGTGCTAAAAAATTCTACGGGTTATAATCTTACACAACTAATTGTTGGCAGTGAAGGCACGTTAGGGCTTGTTACAAAAATTGTATTAAAATTAATTCCACATCCAACACACGATTTATTAATGCTTGTTCCATTTAATGATCTGGAAAAAGCCGGAGCTGCAGTAAGTGCCATCTTCCGTGCAGGTTTTACACCAAGTGCACTAGAATTGGTGGAAGCAAATGCACTTAAAATTGTCAGCAAATTTGTAGACAGCAGTTCCGTAAAAATTGATGATGATGTGGCTGCACATATTATTATAGAAGTTGATGGTAATGATATGGAGGTTTTAATGAAAGATATGGAGGCGATTGCAAATGTGCTTGCGGAATTTGACTGTGGCGAAATTTATTTTGCAGACGATGCCCAACAAAAAGCAGAACTGTGGAAACTAAGAAGGAGAGTTGCAGAGGCTGTAAAAATCGATGGCTATACAATAGAAGAAGATACCGTGGTTCCAAGGGCTTCATTGCCCACACTAATACACGGAATAAAAGAATTGAGTATTCAATATGATTTCGAAGTCGTTTGCTATGGCCATGCAGGAGATGGTAATTTGCATGTTCGCATAAAAAAAGAAGGCTGCGTTTACAGTCTTAACAATGAGAAAATTATTCCTGCACTAAAAGCACTTTTTGTTCTAATAAAATCATTGGGAGGAACCATCAGTGGCGAGCATGGTATTGGTCTTATTCAAAAAGAGTTTATCCCGATCATGTTTGATGAGATAACGTTAAACATCATGCGTGGTATTAAAAAAACATTTGATCCTAATAATATTCTAAATACTGGTAAAATATTTGATTAGAGTATTTCATTGTAAAAAGGTTGTGGTAAAATAAAGAAATTATGAAAAAAGTTTTTGTATTGTTTTTGTGTTTTAGTGCTGTTTTATTTTCCGCAAATGCGCAGACAGAACCAAAGGAAGAAGAACAGGTAGAAAAAACTAAAGGGTTTAAAAAGGAAAATTTATTTGCGGGTGGCAATGTCGCATTGGGCTTGGGTTCAGGTCAGTTTTCAGCTGGTATTGGACCATACTTCGGTTACAGTTTAAATAAATACATAGACGTTGCGGTAGGTCTGAATTATAGTTACATATCCCAAAGAGATTATAACACAACTCAAAAATTGCGTCAGTCTGTTATTGGTCCAAGTGCATTTGTGAGGCTGTATCCTGTAAAGTTTTTATTAGCACATGCCCAATATGAATACAATTTTATTCAATACAAACAAATTTATGGTAATGGCATTCCCGATAATGTTTACAAATTTAATGTTCCAAGTTTTTTAATAGGGCCTGGTTTTGCAAGCGGCAGAGATTCGGATAATAAAACCTTTTATTATATTTCTGTTTTATTTGATGTGCTTAAAAATGAAAATTCTCCCTATACTGATAATCTCGGACGGATAACGCCAGTTATTCGTGCAGGCTATAATGTTGCCTTGTTTCAGGGCAAGGGCGGTTTAGGCAATAACAGGAGAAATGAAAGGGAACGAAGAAGATTCTAGATATATTTTAAAAGCATTTCGGGTTCATTAATCACGGTCATTTGTTCTAGTGGGTGGTTGTATAAAAATCCCTCATCATGCAAATGAGCAATGTGTGCAACAAGGTGATCATAAAAACCTGCAGAGTTCAAAATAAATATTTGTTTGCTGTGTATTTTTAGTTGATTCCATGTGAGCATTTCGAACACTTCATCTAATGTTCCATAACCACCCGGTAAAATGATAGCAGCATCGCATCTTTCATAAATCATTTTTTTTCGGCTGTGCATCCCGTCTACTACGTGCGTTTCAGTAAGTGACTCATGTATGATCTCTTTTGTTTGCAAAAGTTCAGGAATTATACCGGTTACATTTCCATTATTTTCAAGAGCAGCATTTGCTACAGCCCCCATCAAGCCTCTGTTTCCGCCACCATAAATTACATCAATATTTTTTTCTGCGAGCATTTTGCCAAGTGCTCTGGTATGTTCTTCATACAATGGATTGTTGCCAAGCTTACTCCCACAAAAAACTGCAATTGCTTTTATACTCATATTTATTTTATATGGTTGCAAAGTCATTAATATTTTTTAATTACAACAATATAATTCGTGAAAGTTTCTAATTTTTCAAGATCGGCAATCAGCTTCAATTCTTTTACCTTCACTGCATGAATAAAAATATTGCTCAACTTTATAATATTGCGCAAAAAAGCGAACGGATAATTATTGGTTTAATGAGCGGTACTTCTTTAGATGGGTTGGATGTTGCGCTTTGCAGTTTTACCGGAAGTGGTTTAAATACCAAAATAGAATTAAGAAATTTTGAAACGGTACCATTTGATGATGATTTTAAAAATGAAATAAAAAATGTCTTCAGTAAAAAGCAGGTAGATCTGGAGAAACTCACATTGCTCAATCCATACATTGGTCTGCACCATGCAGCTATCATAAATAACCTGCTGAAGAAATGGAATATTAAAAATGTTGATGTAGATATTATAGCGAGCCACGGGCAAACAATTTACCACGCACCCAAAATTTTGCATGGGCAAAAAAAGTTTGGAAACGCAACTTTGCAAATTGGAGATGGAGATCAGATTGCATTCAATACAGGCATCATTTCACTTAGCGATTTTAGACAAAAACATATTGCCGCAGGCGGAGAAGGTGCGCCATTAGCAGTTTATGGCGATTATTTAATTTTTGGCGAAAAGGGAGAGAATAGAGTTTTATTAAATATTGGCGGAATTGCAAACTTTACTTTTTTACCCGGCAGTATGAATGCATCAAAAGTTTTTAGTACAGATGTTGGTCCTGGTAATACAATCATGGATGCTTATATGCAACAACATTTTCCCGGAAAATATTATGATGAATATGCTGTGATTGCAAAACAGGGAAATATTAATGAAACACTTTTGAGTGCATTAAAAGAAAACGATTTCTTTAAAAAAGATTTTCCAAAAACTACCGGACTTGAGTTGTTCAATCTTGATTATTTATCAGTAGCAAAACAACATTCAAACACAAATGACATTACCGTATTTGATACCATGGCCACACTAAATAAATTTACTGCAGATATGATTGTCGTAGCTATTAAACAGAGTATGCAGTCGCAAAATTTTATTGTTTATACCAGTGGTGGCGGTATGCACAATCCTTTGTTAATGGAAAACATACAGGAACAATTACCCAATATTATTTTTAAAACCACCCATGATTTAAATATCAATCCCGACGCAAAAGAAGCAGTACTGTTTGCCGTTTTAGCCAATGAAGCATTGTGCGGGGGCAATACAGATTTTGGTGAAGCGGTGCCAAGTGTGAGCATGGGTAAGATTAGCCTGCCGTAAGAAGCCTCCCCAAACCCCCTCGAGGAGGGGAACTACCGTAGCGAAGAGGCGACCCAAATTAAAGTTACCATTAGAAAAAAATAAAGCCTAAAAAAATTATAGTCCGCTTCTATCTTTTTCATTTCTCTTCCCTCTGGGAAGGATAGGATGGGCTCTCTTCTCAATTTTCCTTCCCTCCGGGAAGGATATGATGGGCTTTCTTCTCTATGTCCCTGGATAGAATGGGCTGCTAGTCTTTGTTCTCCATCGCCCTCTTCACACTTCCATTTTTTAATAACAAATTTTTTGCCGCTTCATAATCAGTAATGCCGGTTTTTTCCATTAGCATCTTTGTGCCTCTGTCTACAAGCTTATCGTTGGTAAGTTGCATGTTCACCATTTTATTTCCTTCCACCCGCCCAATCTGTATCATAACAGCGGTAGATATCATATTTAAAATAAGTTTTTGCGCAGTGCCGCTTTTCATTCTCGTGCTACCTGTTACAAACTCTGGTCCCACCACTACCTCAATAGGAAAATCTGCATGCATACTCATTGGCGAACCAGGGTTGCACGAAATTGATCCAGTTGTAATATTTCTTTTTTGGCATTGCTGCATGGCGCCTATAACATAAGGTGTGGTGCCACTTGCAGCAATTCCAATCACAACGTCTTTGTCATTTATTCCGTGGGCTTCAAGGTCTTCCCAACCCTTTGTCTCACTATCTTCTGCATTTTCAATCGCTTTTTGTATCGCTTTTTCACCGCCTGCAATTAAGCCGATGATAATACCGTAAGGCAAACCAAAAGTCGGTGGTATTTCACTCGCATCTAAAATTCCTAATCTGCCGCTTGTGCCTGCACCCATGTAAAAAAGCCTGCCACCCGCAAGCATTTTATCTACAATATTGCTCACCAGTTTTTCAGTTTGTGGTATTGCTTTAGCAACTGCATCTGCAACCGTTTTATCCTCCGCATTTATATGCTGTAGAAGCTCGTGCACACTCATCTTTTCCAGATCATTGTAATTACTTGTTTCCTCTGTTACTTTTATAAATTCTGACATGGGCTTTCTTTAATAATTCTACGATGCAAATTTACTATTAAGTTTTTTCAGGCTTGTAATTAGTGTATGCCAATAATTAATAATAAAAATTCAACTAAATTTAACCGTATCTAAACTCATTTCTCGTCTTTTAAATATTCACTATGGATACTGCAGGTTTTCCCACTCATAAGTTATTGGCATACGAAAAAATTGATACTGTTACCTACAGCACAACTGAAGATGTGTGCAATGCAGTAGCAAATGAAATAGCTGTATTAATAAAAGCAAAAAAGGTGCTTGGAGAGAATGCTGTGCTTGGTTTAGCAACTGGTGCAACGCCTAAAAAAGTATACGCCACACTCATTCGTTTGCACAAGGAGCAGGGTTTAAGTTTTGAAAATGTGGTAACCTTTAACCTCGATGAATATTTCGGATTGCACCCCGATGCCATACAAAGCTACAGGCGCTTTATGGATGAAAATTTATTTAACCACATCAACATAAAAAAAGAAAACTGCTTTATTCCTCAGGGCGATATTGCGCAGGAAGATGTAAAAAAGCATTGTGAAGACTATGAAAAAACAATGGAGTCTTATGGCGGAATAGATTTTCAAATATTAGGTATTGGTAGAAACGGGCACATCGGTTTTAACGAACCGGGTAGCCATGTAATTTCTGTTACACGATTAATAACGCTCGATAACCTTACCCGTTTTGATGCTGCATATGAGTTTGGTGGCCTCGCAAATGTCCCCCGCAAAGCAATAACGATGGGTGTTGGCACTATCATGAAAGCTAAGCGAATTGTATTGCTTGCATGGGGAGATAGAAAGGCGGCAATTATCAAGGAGGCAGTGGAAGGACCCGTTACAGAATTTGTGCCGGCATCATATTTACAAGGCCACCACAATGTACAGTTTGTATTAGATGAGAGCAGCTCTGCGGACCTTACCCGTATAAAAACACCATGGCTGACGGATGATGTTTTTTGGAACAAGGCAATGATAAAAAAAGCAGTTACGCAGCTTGCTTTTACGCTGCAGAAACCAATTTTAAAATTAACCAATAATGATTATAACCAGAACGGCTTAAGTGATCTGCTGGCATTGTATGGGCAGGCTTATGAAATGAATATTGATGTATTTAACCAGCTGCAACATACAATTACCGGTTGGCCGGGTGGCAAGCCAAATGCAGAAGATACGCACAGGCCGGAACGTGCGGAGCCGGCCAAAAAAAGGGTAATCATTTTTAGTCCGCACCCTGATGATGATATCATTTCTATGGGTGGTACATTTCAACGGTTGGTAGACCAGGGGCACGAAGTACATGTGGCTTACCAGACAAGTGGAAACATAGCTGTGGCCGATGATGAGGCGTTGCGGTTTATAGAATTTGTAAAAGATTACAACGAACAGTTTAATATAAAAAGTGAGCAAACAGAAAAGATGTACGACGAAGCTTTGGCTTTTTTAAAAATAAAAAAGAATGGCGAAAGAGACATTGAAGCATTGCGCCAGGTGAAAGGAATTATCCGCCGGGGCGAAGCAAAAAATACCTGTCGCTTTGTGGGTGTGCCGCAGGAGCATGCGCATTTTTTAAACTTACCTTTTTACGAAACTGGTTTGGTAGAAAAAAATGATATTGGCGAAGCAGATTTTAAAATTATTGCTGACCTTATTGATAAAGTAAAGCCGCACCAGATTTATGCCGCCGGCGACCTTGCAGATCCGCATGGTACGCACAGGGTTTGTCTCGAAGGTGTGTTTGAAGCCGTGCGCAGACTAAAGCAAAATACTTATATGAACGATTGCTGGGTATGGTTGTACAAAGGCGCTTGGGCCGAGTGGGATATAGATGTAATTGAAATGGCCGTGCCCATGAGCCCCGACCAGGTATTAAAAAAACGCAATGGAATTTTTAAACACCAGAGCAAAAAAGATGGCGTGGTTTTCCAGGGTGCAGACAGCCGGTAATTTTGGAAACGTGCCGAAGATAGACACGCCGCTACTGCCGAGTTATACAACAAGCTTGGCTT
>JBBREY010000076.1:0-12706 GCA_038225275.1 Chitinophagales bacterium
CTCTCAAAAAAGATGTTAACGATTTTCCTCTTGATTTTATTTTGCCAGTGTCTGCAAAAGACTGTGAATTTAAACTTTTGAAAAAATTTGATTTATATCCTAACAATTCTAAATCATATACATTTTTTATCACATCATCTATCAATTTTAAATGAAATAAATTACGAATTTCCAAACGATTTAAAGCTCCTTCATTATAGATTATCGGTATCGTGGCCAAAATATTCTTGTTAATCCATTGCTTAAATGCATTTAATTCAAAAAAGTTTAGGGGTAAATCTATTATAATTATATCGGGTAAAGATTTTGTTGTTGCTTTTGTGAGAAATGTTTTTGTTTCTTCAAAATTTTCAAAAGTGTGTGTAATATTATTAGAATAGTTAACAATTTTTCTCTTGTGATTGTAATTACCAACGAATAGAAAATGATATGAACTGCCAACATCCGATATGAAGGTTTCGTTCATTTGCAGCACATTAGCTTTGGTAGTAAAAGACATAAAATTGATTGTTAAATATAAGTTTTATGAAAAATTAAACATTTGATAAAACATTAAAGTGGGAAAAATCCAAAACTAAAGAAACGTTGCTTTCGTACTGTACGAATAACTTCTTTCTCGTACAATATCTCTTTAATTTTACCCGCTAAAAATAACGGGTCAAATGGCATACTTATGAACAAGCTTACGCCAAAATTTAATACTTCATTTTTTAGCTCAACATCATCAGATTTTGAAATTATGACTTTGGGGATGTCACAGAACAAACTACTCGTAGAAATGTGTTTTAAAAATTTATAATTATCTGATTTGATATCGGGGATATTGATGATAATCAGATCGCTAAATGATTTCGTTTGCAAGTGCCTAAATGCTTGAAAAAAATTGGTCACAGAAGACACATTAAATTCTTTTTCGAAAATCTTGTTATACAGGTAATTTAGCGCTCCTGAATCCTCGATTGTTAATATAGATTTCCTCATAACTTTAAGTTTGTAAAACAGGCCATTTCCCAAAAACGGCTTCCTGTTTATTAATAATTAAAATTTGTTTCTTTAATAATTAAAAATTAAACAGTCATCAATGTAATATTGGTGGAATTATCAACAAGATATTGGAGGATAACCTTCTTACCAGTAAGAAGCAGTTGTTACGGAAATTCGAAGGATTTAAGATCAATATTAAATAGCGAATATTTAACATTAGAGATAAGATAATTGGTAGTTATCCCATTCTCTGTAGTAAAAGTACTATTAAAGAATTATAAAAAAAATTTATTTTTTATTTTTTTTTATAATTAGTGCTGCCTTAAAAATTATCTGAAAAAAATATATTAAATTTTAAGTAAATATTAATTGAACGCGAATCAGTTACAATACCTTTCTCAATTTTTAAAATAAAAAATTGTAACTTAAAATTATTTTCTTGCAGCTTTTATCCAAAGTACAGTTTGTTCATTATTTATATATCTAATTAAACCTAGATACATAGTTAGATTCATAAATACAAAGTAATATGTGGTATAAAACAGACTGACTTTTTTATTAAACACGATTAAAACCCAACCCAAACTTGCCGTGCTGTAAAAGGCTAATTGTGCTACAAATAATGATTGGTATAAAAGATTGTGCGGTATTCTAAGCAAAAACATATTTAAAAGAAAAATAATGGGTAGTAGTAAAGGGCATAACACCCATCTAAAAACGCGGTGGGAAATATATAAGTAAGATAATCTGCCGTACTTCAAAATATTCAAAACATCTTTTAACATTATTACTGACTGAAATCCTCCGGCACTAATTCTGATTTTCCTGTTCTGTTCATCTTTCATTGTAATAGACGCTGTTTCTAAAGCGTATGATTTGGGCTCATAAATAATTTTATACCCTTTTTTGCAAATATTCATCGACATTATAAAATCGTCAAGTAGTATATTGGTTGCTAAAGGTTCAAAAAGTTTGGTTCGTATAGAGAATAACTCACCGGCAGCACCAACAACACTGTAAAAATCCGAGTCAATTTGTTTTAATTTTGATTCGTATCTCCAATATAGACCCTCGCCCTCAGTTCCCGAATGTTTCGACCCTTTAGACAATATCACCTTTTTTTCTCCTGCAACTCCTCCAATCTTTTCGTCAACATAATGTTTTACTATTTCTACTATGGAATCTTTATTTAACATGGTATTAGCATCACAAAAAACAACAAAATCGGTCGTAATTTTAGTCATTATCCTATTTATAGCTGCAACTTTCCCTTTTCTTTCCGGCAAATAATGTAATTCTATTTGAGGATAAAGTTTAATAATATCTACTGTCTTGTCTGTGGAGCCATCGGCTACAAAAACAAATTTTATTTTGCTTGCCGGATAATTTAATTCCAAGCAATTTTTTATTTTTGATTCAATTAAGACTTCTTCGTTATATGCAGCGACAATAATAGAGACTGGCGGTTGGTAAAGAGGTAAAGAGTTTTCATTTTTTTTTCGCTTTTTTCGCTTTAATTTGAGGTAACAAAAAATTATCGCGGCGTATCCAAAATAACTGTATCCAACTAATAGAATACTTATCCAAAAAGAATACTCGATTATATCCATTATTTTTATTTCTGTTGCGCAATGATATAAATTTAAATTTGTATAATTAAATTTTAAAAAAAATGTTTTTTTTGGATTTTTAATAATAGATTTGTAGTACAATCGTTACAAATACAATCTCCTCCTAAAAGCCAAGCCGATTTCCTTATGGGTTTGTTTGCCTTAAATCTTTGTTTTTCAATAGTTTAAAATTCCTTTCGTTATTTTAAATACACACTGATATTTTAAGAATTAAAAGATTGAAATATGTGTGTCGTTTTACGTGATGATGACAATAAGCATTAGACTTATAAATGGTATTTAAGAGTATTATGTTTTTTAATGGCATTATGAAATAAATTTTATATAGATTTTAATATTTACCAAAATGAAAAAGTATTTTTTTTTAATAAACATTGTCATTTTAATTGCCGCTAGCACAATCTCATTTGGACAAGCAAATGTGCTGAATCCAAATGATCCTGACCTGATTTTTACATCTTCAAATCAGCCTGCAGTGCCGACTTACAACAAAATAAGCAAATGGGGGCATACTAATAGACTTTCTTGGAATCCTTTTAATTACGGTTATAAATCTTATTATTACAAAGGCATGGCTTTTAGACTTAAATTTCCTAAAACCTATGCGCATAACGTAAGTGACAACAAGGTCTATCCTGCTATTATTTTTTTACATGGACTGGGTGAACCTGGAAACGTATGGGATAATGAGTTTCATTTAGTGCATGGTGGTCAGTACCACGCACAGAAAATTGATGATGGTACATTCGATGGATTTATGATTTACCCTCAAAGCCAATCAGGCTATTTACAGGCGTACATTCCTTTGCTCAGAGAGTTATCAGATTCAATGGCAAAATATGTGAAGCTAGATTTGAATAGAATTCATGTAGGTGGCTTATCTGCAGGAGGTCAAGCCGTTTGGGATTTTTTAGGTGATCAGCAAAACGCAAAGATTGTTTGTGCTATTGAACCAATTTCTGCTGCAAGATATGAAAGCGTGCCTGCCTTTGCTAGTCATATTACTGTACCCATATTTGTAGCAAATGGTGGACAAGATATTGCGCCTTACCCCTCTACAGTAACAGATTTAATTAATTCTTACAAAAGTTTAGGAGGAAATATCATGCAAGCCTTCTTCCCAGATCAAGGGCATGGAGCATGGAATGCTTTTTGGACAGACCCGCGTTATTGGCCCTACATCAATGCCCAACACAAAGCAAATCCGTTAGTATATTTTCAGCATAACGAATTTTGTGCAGGCGAAACTATAAATACAAAGCTTGGGCTGCAAGCAGGTTTTTTTGCTTACGAATGGGATAAAGATGGGTTAACAATTGTCGGTCAGAATACAAATATTTTGATGGTAACAGAGTTTGGAACTTACCGTGGACGTTTTAAAAGAACTGCTACAAGTGCTTGGTCTCCGTGGTCACCTTTACCAGTTGTAGTAAAATTGAATTCGGGAACTGTTAGTCCAACCATTCAATTAAATGGTTTTAAAAGTAATGTATTACCTGCGCCGGATGGAAGCACAACTACTCCTTTGTTGGTGCCAAATATTTATGCAACTTATGAATGGAGGAGAGTTTCAGATAATACATTAGTAAGTTCATCTTACTCATACAATGCTCCTGTTGGCGATTACAAAATAAAGGTTACCGAGCAATTTGGGTGCGGAAGTAATTTTTCATTGCCATTTACAGTAATTTCTGCTAATGGTACAAATAAACCAGATGCGGCTAGCAGCGTTGGTGCTATTGCAATATCTAATAATTCTATCCAACTAAATTGGAATAATAATCCAAGTCCAACCTACAACGAAACCGCTTTTGAAATTTATAGAAGCCAAACGTCGGGTACCGGGTATGCCTTGATTGCAAAAACAGGAGCAGATATACTATCCTACTTAGACCAAGGCTTATCTTCCAACAATAAATATTTCTATTTAATCCGTGCTATCAATTTAACTGCAGCGTCTGCAAATAGCACTGAGGTTTATGCAACTACAAAATCAGACAAAACATCTCCTACAACACCTGGAAACTTAATTGTATCAGGCACAACAAGAAGTTCTGTTTCCATTTCTTGGGACGCTTCATCCGATGATGTAGGTGTGTCAAAGTACGAAATCTACGTAAATGGTCTAAAATCTTATGTCACTTCTAATACTTTTTTTACTGTCAACAGTCTTACAGCGCTTAGTACATACAGTTTTTTTGTAAAAGCAATAGATGCATCTGGGAATGTATCTCCGGCCAGTAATCAAGTAAGTGCATCAGCAGGTTTAAGAGGATTAAATTACAAATATTACGAAGGAACTTGGAACATTTTGCCTGATTTTGCTACTTTGACTCCTACTTTAAAAGGAACTTCTTCAAACGTTTCTTTAACACCTCGTTTACGTGACGTAAACTTTGGGTTTCTTTGGGAAGGTTTCATTAATATCCCTGTGACAGGTACTTATACTTTTGAAACAAACTCTGATGATGGAAGTAAATTATATATAGGCAATTATAGTAATAATGCAACAGCGCTAGTAAATAATGACGGGTTACACGGCGGGCAATATAAAGGTGGGTCAATTAGTCTAAATGCAGGTATTTACCCTATAGCGATGACATTTTTTCAGCAAGGAGGGGGTTTGTCAATGAATGTTTATTGGACTTGTGCAGCGGCAGGAATTAATTCAAGAACTGCTATACCAAACAGTGCATTTGGCGATAATATTGTTATTCCGGTCAATTTGTTACCGGCCAAACCAGCTGACTTAAATATAACCGCTACCAATTACAATACAATTAATTTAAAATGGACAGATTTAAGTAACAATGAAACTGGTTTTGAGATACTACGCTCTACATCTGAGATTGGAACTTTTTTAAATATTGGTACTACAGCTTCAGGTGTAACAGGATTTGTAGATTCTGTAGGGTTAGATCCCAATACTAAATACTGGTATAAAGTACGATCTATAAATCTATACGGCCAATCTGAAGCAGTGAGCATTTTAGAGGCAAAATGGTCTTTGAACAACAGTTATAATGATGAAAGTGGAAATAGTAGAAATTTAACGGGCAATAGTTCACCCATTTTTAACGCTGCCGATAAAAAAGAGGGTACACATTCAATTACATTAAATGGGTCTAGTCAATACGTTAATTTACCATTTTCTACAAGTAATGTTTTTCCTGCAAATGCTTATAGTACTAGAACGATTGGCATATGGTTAAAGCCTAATGCTACAATGTTGGCTGTTGGCTCTCTAAATAAGATAATATACGATTTTGGCGGAGCAGATAATGGCATGTCTTTGCGGTTTAATGCTGGCTCACTACAAGCAGGTATAGCAAGTGGCAATGCAAGATTTAGTATTGTCGTTAACAGTGTTTCCGCAAATCCTAATTGGATTTTAAATGGATGGAACCATGTATCATTTGTTTATAATGTGGATACTATAAAATTGTTTATTAATGGTGTTAATGTTGGAAAAACAAGCCTAACTTTTTTTAGCGTAAGCCCTTCAACTAATGCATCTAGAATAGGTGCTTCCAATAGCACCAATGCTTTCAACTCTTCTGCCAGTTCAACAAACTATTCTGGTTTAATGGACGAAATTGTAATTGAGAAGGAGCCATTAAATTCGGCAAGTATTTCTGGTTTAATGACCCAATCTTATCCGGCAGATACAACTTTTGCCCTTCCAAATATTCCTGCTCCTCCAACTAATCTTGTTGCAACATCGAAAACGAGTACATCTATTGCTCTATTATTTGATGACAATTCGACTGATGAAACTTTGTTTGAGTTATACCGTTCAGCAACCGATTTAAATAATTACAGATTACTTGCTACTATACCTGGTGGGTTGGGAGCTGTTAAAAATTATGTAGATAGCAATTTATTTTCCAACAGTAACTATTATTATAAAGTAAGGACAAAAGGGGTAGGCGGAAATTCTGCTTTTACCAATGATCTTCTTGTGAGGACCAGTAATAATCTTCCTGTAATCACGGATGTATCAAGCTTTACCATGAGATATGATGCGCAAAAATCTTTATCCTTAACATCAACAGATGCTGATTTAGAGCCAATGAATTTTTCATTTTTAAATCCGTTACCGTCATTTGCGGCTTTTACAAACATATCAAACGGTGTAGGAAGTATTCAATTTAATCCCTTGATAAGTGATACTGGATTATACATAATATCAGCCGTTACAACAGATGGAAATGGAGGAAAAGATACTACCGCATTCAATTTAACAGTCAACAGCAATTATACACCGGTTATCACGCCACTAAATAACATAACAGTTGCAGAAAGCAGTGTTACAAATATAAATTTAAGTGCAACTGATCAGGATGGAAACAGCACCCTCACTTGGGCAATTGCTTCTAACAACTCTTTTGTTAACTTAACCGATAATGGCAATGGACAGGCAGTAATTGCGTTAACTCCAGGTTTTGCACATTCCGGTACTTACCAAATTAAAGCGATAGTAAGCGATGGAGCCGGTGCCAATGAAGCTGTATCTTTTACATTAACAGTAACTAACCTTGAGCCTCCTGTAGAAAAATGGTATATGAGCATGAAAGGACCGAGTGTAGCGGCACCTTCTCCTTGGAATAATATTGCAGGTACAACTACAAATAGTCTTTTAAATGGCAATGGTGTAAGTACAGCTGTAGGAATTGACTTTTTAAATACTGGCTGGTATGCTGGCGATCAAGGCGCAATGACCGGAAATAATTCAGGTGTATATCCTGATGCAGTAATAAAAGATTACTACTTTTTTGGCGTATATGGCGCACCGGAAACAGTCAACGTAAATGTAAAAGGACTTACGCTTGGAGCAAAATACAATGTAACAGTTTTTGGTAGTAGTGCCTGGACTGGATTAGGAAATAACGGAACTACTATTTACACAATTAATAATGTCGCTAAGCCATTGTATATAGATAAAAATAGTCAAAATACAGTCACATTTTCTGCTATATCGCCAGATATAGCTGGCAACATAACATTGAATTTGAGTAAAGCAGTTGGTGCTCCGTATGGAGCAATAAATGCCATCGTTTTAGAAAAGCCATTCGATGACGGAACTGTGCCTTTAGCTCCAATTAACTTATCAGGACAGTCATTATCAAACGGAACTATAAAATTGGATTGGACGGATGTTGCCTATAATGAAAGTAGTTATTTTATTTATAGGGCTACTTCTACCGCGGGACCTTTTACACTCCTTAACCCTATCGCATCTAACGCAAATGAAATCACCTATGTAGACAACACTGTTTTAAGTGCAACTACTTATTATTATAAAATTGCAGCAGCCAATACAAAAGGCATTTCTGAGTTTTCCAATACAGTGATGGTAACATCTTCTAATAAAGCACCACTGCTCTCAACTATTGCAGATGTATATGTAAAAGCAACAAACACATTAGCCTTAAACTTTACTGCAACGGATGATTTGGGTGATGTTTTAACTAGTACGATTACTGGCTTACCTGCTTTTGCAACATTTACAACGACAGGTAATGGAGCAGGCACAATTACCTTCAACCCTTCTGAAAATGATTTGGGAAATTACGCTGGCATTACACTTAAAGTTACTGATGATGCGGGTGCAAGTATCAGTAGATCTTTCAATTTAACTGTTACCGACAATAGTGTAAGGTCTGCCTATTTAAATTTTGGTCCAGACGGTGCAACGCCCCAGCCTGCACCATGGAATAATTACCTTGGTTATCCGTTTAAAAATAATCCTTATGGCGATATTAAAGACGATGCTAATACGCTCACAGGTTTTACTTTTAAATTTTTAACGCAATGGAATGGTGGTATCGCTATAGGAATGAGAACAGGAAATAACAAAGGCGTTTTCCCCGATAATGTAATGCGAACTAGTTTTAATAATCAGAATTCTGGGACTCATACAATACAATTTGATGGTTTAAATCCAGCAAAAAAATATAGTATTGGTTTCTTATCGAATATAAATACTGGTGCAAATCAACTAGTAACATTTCAGAGTGGCTCGCAAACTCTAGTAATAGATGCTAGATACAATACATCAGGATTAGCCAATCTAAATGGACTAATACCAAATTCATCGGGCTCCATTCAAGTTGCTATTACAAAAACAGCTTCTAATGCTTATCTATGTCTGAATGGCATTGTTATAAGGGAATACAATGTTGGAGAAACTGTGATTAAACCATATGATTTAATTTCTGAACCTATTGTGCAAACCGACAAAATTAAGCTTACATGGAGCGATAGAAGTGATGACGAAACTGGGTTTGAAATTTGGAGGTCAACAGCAGCAAATGGCACTTATATACTTGCAGGTACTACCGGTGCTAACATGAATACATTTACGAACACTGGTTTAACAGAAAACACAAGGTATTTTTATAAAGTACGATCTGTTAATGGTAGCATTAGTAGTAATTTTAGTAATGTTACAAACACAATACTTGCACAAAAGATAATATTAGTAAATCAAAATGTAAACATTGCACAGGTCGCTTCGTTACCTTGGAATAACACAAGTTCACCTTCAACTCCAGGATCTACTTTCAGTAATTTAATCAATTCAGAATCTATAAATACTGGTTTTGAGATGGTAATTACAAAGGAATTTAATGGTGCAGGTTTTGCGGGAATAAATGCCAATGGTATTTTCCCAGCAAATGTTATGGTTAGTAATTATTGGACGGATGCAGGACAAACATCTCAAGTTAAATTCCAAAATTTGGATATCACAAAGAAATATAGAATTGGATGTTTTGGCAGCAACACCAACAATGATTTTACAACTGCAAACTACAGCTGCAATGGTCAAACTGTAGAATTGAATAGCTATTTTAACGATACAAAAGTGGTTTTCTTAGATAATCTTACACCTGGTGCTGATGGCGAATTATACTTAAATGTTAGCACTGCTGGAGGCTCACCATTTAGTTTTACAGGTGCGTACACGATTGAATATTTTGATGATTTAACAACTGAGCCCGTTGTAAATACAATTTCTACTGAGGTTCCACCAACTTTATTTAGGTCTGCAAATAATAATGCCCCTGTGACAGAAGTATTGCCTCCTACAAATACGATTAGCAAAAAAATAGTGCCTGTTATAAATGATGTACAAGAGCAAATAAAAGTTTATCCCAATCCATTTACAAATTTGGTTAACATAGAGTTGGCGATAAGTAAGTCATCGACAATTGAAATAGTTATGTACAACGTAAACGGAAACTTAATTTATAAAAGTAAAACCTTGAATGGCGTAAAAGGACAAAATAAAATAACTGCAAAAGTGATGGAGGGAATACCAATTGCACCGGGAATTTATATACTTAATGTTTTAATAAACGGAAAAATTTGCAAAACGGAGAAATTAATAAAATACAACTAGGCGCCTCATAAAATTAAGAGTCTGATGTTTAATAAATGTCAGACTCTTCTTATAGCCTAAAGTAAAAAAATATTTATGGTTAGGTTTGCAATTACTTCTAATTTCATTTAATGAATATTTTTAAAAATCCCAAATGGATACATCGATACGAGTACCAGTTTCGAAGTTTTGAGGATATTCCAAACACCGTGTTTGAGGAAATTAATAATGGGTTAGATAAAATACAGTCTAAAAAACCTTTGGTTAGTATCATTATATCTGCTTGGAATGAAGAGGTGGATATTTTAAAAACTATTGGCAGTCTATCAAATTTAAAAACAAAAATTCCGCTTGAAATTATTGTAGTAAATAATAATTCAACAGATAAAACACAGGATACACTTGATAAACTTCATATAAAAAATTATTTTCAGCCAATACAAGGTTGGGGGCCAGGTAGGCAAATGGGGATGGAGCATGCTTTAGGTAAATACATTTTATTGGGAGATTCTGATTGTATTTATCCTGATTGCTGGGTCGATAAAATGATACATGGCTTGCAAACTGACGGTGTAGTGAGTGTATATGGGCGCTATTCTTTTATAGGCGAAAAAGGGTACACACGCTGGCAACTTTCTATTTTAGAAATGTTTAAAGATTGGATTGTAGAAGTAAGACATATTAATCGTCCCTTCTTAAATTCTTATGGAATGAGCATGGGTTTTATAAAAGAATATGGGCTAAAAGAGGGTTTTTATATGAATAAGACTCATGGCGAAGATGGCCGAATGTGTTACGATTTGATGAAGTATGGAAAAATAAAACAAATTAGGTCAAACAATAATAGGGTGTGGACCGGCGTTAGAACGCTGAAAAAAAGCGGAAGCTTTACTAAAGTTTTAATTGTTAGAATTTTAAAAGAATCAAAAAGGTTTTCAGAGTATTTTCACAAAAGAATGCGCTACCATCATTCTAAAAATTAAGTTTTGCAGGCGCAATCCTTCTTTTAACTACTTTACTTCTTATTTTCAATATTCTTACCGTTTATTATAAAAGCAATTATTTTAATGGATTTAATTTATTTTTTTAAAGTTTTATTACGAAGAAAATGGTACATATTGGTACTTTCTGCAACATCCGCAGTTTTTGCACTTCTTTTATTACTTAATAAGAAACAACTTTATAAGTCACAGGCGCAATACTCAACCGGTTTTACTGCAGAAAAAGTAAGACTCGCAGATGGAAGTTCCGGAATAGATATTTATACAGCAGATGTAAAATTTAATAACGTAATTGAAACGTTTAAATCGCCTAAAGTTATTACACGAATCATGTACAAATTACTTTTACATGATTTGAAAAAACCACAAGATGCATATGTTCAACTATCTAAAAAAGATAGAGAATCTAAAATTTATAAAGCTGTTAATATAGATACTGCTGTTATGACCCTAGAGCAGGCTGTTCTAAAACATCAACTGCTTCCTTCAAACACAGAAAAAGAACAAAATATAATCAAATACTTTGATTTATATAGTTACGATTATGAATCAATGCTATCACGTCTTTTAATAGAAAGAGTCGGCCGTACCGATTATTTAAATATTACTTTTTGGTCATCAAATCCATATTTGTCTGCCATAGTTGTTAATGCTATGGGAAATGAATTTTTAGATTATTATAAAAATTTAAGTTCACAACGTACGGAGGAAAGTGCAGAAGGAATCAAAACAATGGTAACTGCCCGACAAGGAACAATTGATAGCCTTGGCAAACTCTTATACAACCAAAAAGTAAGGCAGGGCAGTATAGATCCGGTAAGCCTTAGCACTAGTGCGATGGAAACAGTTAAAGAGCTCGAGACAAGACTTGCTGAAGAAAAGAGTAAGCAAAATGAGCATCTAAATAGAAAGAAATATTTGGTAGAAAGATTAAATACTTTGGAATCAGGATTGGCTTCACCCGTTACTGCATCCAGCAGCGATGAAGTCATTCGTCTGATTAACAAAAAAAATGATTTGACAACAGAACTAGCTAAAAAAGGAGGAGAAGATCTAATTCTGCAAAGGAAAATAAATGATCTGCGACTGGAAATTAGCGCCAAATCATCTACTATAACTTCAAGCAAAAACAATTCAGGTAAAACCAAAGAAGTCGACAATGTAAAGGGTCAAATTAGCGAAGAAGATGCCCTTTTAAATGCTTCTAACTCAACTGTTGCTGATTATAGTAGTAGGATAAGAAAATATACCAACATGGCAAATTCAGCGCCAGTAGGGAGCGATGTAACAATAGATGGTATTAAAGCCAAATTGGATATTGAAAATTCTATGTTAAGTTCTATCTCGGAAAAATATTACAAAGCTGAAGGTCTTGCAAAGGATGGTCCAACTCAAAACTTCATTCAAACTGCTGTTGGGCAACCTGCACTCGATCCTGAGTCAAAAAAAACTTTAATCACAATTATTCTTTCAGGTATATCAATGTTATTTCTTTCTGCAGTTATATTTTTATTGATAGAAATATTCGATTCCAGATTGAAAACTCCTTCACTTTTTAAAAAGCAAGTCAAGTTAAATGTGACAAATGTATTAAATAATATTCCTTTGAAGAAAGCTACTGAGCAACAAATTATTGTAAGTGATTATGAGGAAAAAAAACACCCAAGAGAAATTCTTTATAAAAATAATATTCGGAAGTTGCGATA
>JBBREY010000077.1:0-12523 GCA_038225275.1 Chitinophagales bacterium
ATTTTTAATGTGCCTATAGGAACCGGCCGTGTGATAGCATTTACTTTTGATCCCTTACACCGTTATCTCAATTTGCATGATGCACCCTTGGTTTGGAACATATTAATAAATTGGGATCATCTAAAAAAAGACTAACCATTATCATTAATACTAAAAAACTTTTGATCGGACACATCAAAGAGTAATTGTAGAATTTTTTGATTTTCAAATACTGCAGCCAAAGGCTGGATTTTCTTATTGGTAGGTGACCACACCTACCAATAAAGAAAAAAAACTGCAAAGTATTTACACACTTTACAGTTTCAATAAGTCGATTCAAAAAATCAATCTAACTCAATTAAGAATAATTCGAAATTAATAAATATTATCAATGCAGCTTTCTGGTATACTCATCCAACTTTACAATTTTGCCATTAACCATTTTAAAATCATTAATAAAGGATGCTGAATCTTTTACAGCATTTTTAGTTTCCCAATGTTCCGTGTACCACACAGTAACCCATTCTTCTAATTTATCTTTTGAAATGACTGACTCCCAGTCTTCCATTCTTATATCAACAGTTTTATAACTATTCCACAAGCCGCCCAGCATATCTTTTACGCTATCCCTCGGCATTGTTTTATCAAAACCATCAAATTTTAAATTTACCGTATCAGCAAAATATGCTGCAGATTCATCCATCTTACCATTTTCCCAATTTTTTAGGGACGATAAGGCTACCATGGTATTAGCAGTAGAACCGACCATCCAATTATCAGGATTCTTAATTGTGTATGGATAATTTGGTTTTTCTGCATTGGTGTCAGTTGAAGCCATTTCGCTTTTACTGGTTTCTTTTTGAGAAGCGTTATTGCAAGAGGCAGCGAATGCAATAATCACGAACAAAATATTTTTTTTCATGTGTGTGTTTTTTAAGTTAAAAAAAGCTGAAAAGAATTTTTAAGGGTACATAAATATATATAATATAATTTTAATTCATGTTTCTGTCTAATCATTTTTAAATAAAACACAGATAAAAAACATAGCAGATTGCTCAATAGCTCATCTCTATAATTGCATCACTTTCTCAAACCTCTTATCTTTACCAAACAACCCATCAACCAATTTCCTTACAATGAAACCAGCATTTTTTCTACTCGCATTCTTCCTATTTTTCCATCTTTCTTATTCTCAAACACCCATAAATTCTGCCAATATTGATATCGTAAGAGATAGTTTTGGTGTCCCTCATATTTTTGCAAAAACTGATCCTGAAGTTGCTTATGGCCTTGCATGGGCAGAGGCTGAAGATGAATTTAAAAGTATGCAAGAATTGTTGTTGCCTGTAAAAGGCTTGATGGGTAAAGTACTTGGCAAAAAGGGAGCAGCAGGAGATTATGCATTTTCACTATTTCGTTGCAAAGAAATAACGGAAGAAAAGTGGAGCACACTCTCCCCAGCTTTTTTAAAATATGTAACGGGTTATGTGCAGGCTCTAAATCATTATGCCGCCACACACAAAAGCGAAGTACTCAACAAAAAACTATTTCCCATAACGCTTAAAGAATATGTTTCCTCTTCTGTATTTGCACTCACTATTTTTAATGGTGCAGATGGCGCACTGCAAAGAATATTTTCTAACACAGAACCTACCGCTCCCGAGTACAATAAAAAAGGAAGCAATTCTGCGGCGGTATTAAACACTAAAACAACTACAGGTGAATCTTTTCTTTTGATAAATGCACACCAGCCAAATACCGGTCCACAGGCTTTTTATGAAGCCCATATTTGCAGCGAAGAGGGCTTAAATGTTTTGGGAGGTTTACTAGCGGGTGCACCGAGTATTTTACACGGTGTGAATGAAAATTTAGGTTGGGCACACACTGTAAATTATTGTGATCGTTTAGATGAATACCAGCTAGAAATGAATCCTGCGCACCCACTGCAATATAAATTCGACGGGCAATGGACAGACCTTGAAGTAAAAACAATTAAGCTAAGCATAAAAGGCATTCCCATAAAAATAAAACGAAAAATTTATTGGAGTAAGTATGGCGCCACCATGAAAAACAAATCAGGCTTTTATTCAATAAGGCTTGGTGCAAATATGAAGATTGGTGCATTAGACCAGTGGTACCAAATGGACAAAGCAAAAAATTACACAGAGTTTTATGCCGCAATAAACAGACAGGAATTAAGCATGTTTAATATTATGTATGCAGATAAACATGATACTATTTTTTACATAAACAACGCAGCAATGCCTGTTCGCAATGAAGGTTATAAATGGACAGGTACACTGCCCGGTAATACATCAAAAACTTTGTGGAACAGTTTTAGAAAACTAAATGAACTGCCTCAATATGTAAATCCAAAAAGCGGATTTTTATTTAATACAAATCACTCTTCTTTTCTCGCAACTGCACCGGCTGATAATTTAAAAGCGAATGCATATCCTGTAATAGATGGATGGGAAACCTATAGCCTAAACAGGAATGTTCGTTTTATGGAGTTGTTTCCACAAAATGAAAAGCTGAGCTACGATAAATTTAAGGCTATTAAATTTGACAGACAATTGCCCGCTGCCTTACAATACAATTACAATATTGACAGCATGTTTTTATTAAATGAAAACGAATATCCTCAGTTTGCATCTACACTTTCTACCCTTAAAAATTGGGATAAAAAAGGAAATGTAGAGAGTAAGGGTGCAGCGATATTTTTATTATCGTACGAATATTTAAAAAAGAAATTACAAGGGCAACCCAAAAGAAAAATTACAAAAACAGAAGCTATTGAAACCTTTGAGTATGTAACTAATTACATGCAGACGAATTTTGCAACAACAGAAATAACACTCGGCGATTTGCAGAAACTAGTTCGTGGTGATAAAGAATATCCATTGGGTGGTTTCCCTGATTTGCTTTCTCCGCAGTGGACGGAACCAATGAAAAACGGTCGACTTAAATCTATTGGCGGCGATGGACTAATTATATTTGTCCGCTTTGCAAAAGATAATCTCCCAAAAATAGAAACAATAAATATGTATGGTGCAAGCAGCCATCCCGAGAGTAAGCATTTTGATGACCAGGTCAACATGTACTTACAGCAAAAAACGAAACCTATGACGCTTGATAAAAAGGAAGTTTATAAAAATGCAGAGAGAGTTTATCATCCGGAATAATTTTTTGCAATAAAAGTTTAATGTATGTTCTACCGCCCAAGAGCTGGCGGAGGGGCATCACTACCCCACAGTGCAGCCGCCGTAGCGGAGAAACGGGGAGTAGTGCAGACAGCCGTAACAAATGCACAATAACAGGTTATAGCCCATAGCCCAAATAGTATTTAAAAACCATTATAAGAATTGCCAAAGTCTTAACGGTTTATAAAATAGGTTCAACCCCCAATTTTCGATAATATTGCAGGTCATAAAAAGAACAAATAACTCAACCATAAATTTATGTGCGGAATTGTAGGATACACAGGTAAAAAAGAAGCATACCCCATTATTTTAAAAGGACTAAAAAGACTTGAATACAGAGGCTACGACAGCAGCGGTGTGGCATTGTTGCATGAGGGTAAATTGGATGTGTATAAAAAGAAAGGTAAAGTGGCTGAGTTAGAAGAAAGTCTTGTGGGTAAAAACTTACACGCCAACATTGGTATTGGTCATACACGCTGGGCTACGCATGGCGAGCCAAGCGACAGAAACTCTCACCCGCATACATCTGCAAGTGGGCGCCTATCAATGATACACAATGGTATTATTGAAAACTATGCTCAGCTTAAAAAAGAATTGGTGAGCAAAGGCTATAGTTTTACAAGCGATACAGATACCGAAGTGCTTTTAAATTTTATAGAAGATATACAGATAAACAATGACAGCACTTTGGAAGAAGCAGTGCGTATTGCGTTGAAAAGAATTACGGGTGCATATTGTATTTTATTACTCGATGAAAAAGATCCGGAAACGATTATTGCAGCTCGAAAAGGAAGCCCGCTTGTAATTGGTATTGGCAAAGGAGAACATTTTTTAGCAAGCGATGCATCGCCAATTATTGAGTATACAAAAGAAGTGGTTTATGTAAACGATTATGAGCTTGCCATTGTTAGGCCCGATGAATTAATTCTTAAGAACCTTGGCAATGAAAAAGTAACACCGTTTATTACAAAGCTCGACATGGAATTGGCGGCTATTGAAAAAGGCGGCTACGACCATTTTATGTTGAAAGAAATTTATGAGCAACCAAGCACAATACAGGATTGTTTGCGTGGGCGTTTAAATGCCGCAGCAGGAACTATCACGATGGCAGGTATTGACGACAACATTGAGCAAATTAAAAATGCAGATCGTATTATGATAGTCGCATGCGGAACGAGCTGGCATGCAGGTTTAGTGGCAGAATATATTATTGAAGAGTTGTGTAGAATTCCGGTAGAGGTTGAATACGCATCGGAGTTTAGATACCGTAATCCGATCGTAAATAAGGGCGATGTTATTATTGCGATTTCGCAAAGTGGCGAAACTGCAGATACTTTAGTGGCTCTAGAAAAGGCAAAAGAAAACGGTGCATTTATTTTTGGTGTGGTGAATGCGGTGGGTTCGTCTATTGCACGTATTTCTCATGCAGGTGCGTATACACATGCAGGCCACGAAATTGGCGTAGCGTCTACAAAAGCATTTACCGGGCAGCTTGCGGTGTTGATGATGATGGCATTAAGAATCGCCATACAAAAAGGAACCATCACCCACGAACGTTACCAGCAATTGTTGGTGGAATTGGCTGATGTGCCCGAAAAAGTGGATGTTATTTTAAAAAATGCAGAACACATAAAAGCCATTGCTTTAAAATACAAAGATGCCCGTGATTTTTTATTTTTAGGTAGAGGATATAATTTTCCTATCGCTTTAGAAGGTGCACTTAAACTGAAGGAAATTTCTTACATACATGCAGAAGGTTATCCTGCTGCTGAAATGAAGCACGGTCCAATTGCATTAGTTGATGAAAATTTACCAGTGGTATTTATTGCAACAAAGGATTCGTATCACGAAAAAATTGTGAGCAATATGCAGGAAATAAAAGCCCGCAAAGGACAAATCATTTCCATCATTACAGAAGGAGATGAAATAAGCCCTACAATAAGTGATGATGTAATTTTTATACCACCTGCCGACGAATTGATAGCACCGATTATTAGCGTTATACCATTACAGTTACTTTCTTATTTTATTGGTGTTGCAAAAGATGTTGATGTAGACAAGCCAAGAAATTTAGCTAAGAGTGTTACTGTTGAATAAAATAAATTTGAGATAATTTTTAAAAATGAGTGACCTCTTTCTGTGGTCACTTTTTTATTGCAATAAATAATTTCCTTTCTAAAAAATTATGTTTAAACATTAATACAGAAAATAAGATTAATTTAAAGCTTTATTAGTACTCCTTTTCATTATAAATTAATTAATAAAAACCTTTCATGAACAGAAGAAATTTTTTAAGCAAAACCTCCAAAGCGAGCTTAGCGATAACTGCATCTTTAGGGATTTTTGGCGAAACAAGTGCTCAGGAAACTCATACAAGTTTAGTTGATTTTGACTTGAATGAAATTACCATTACAGATTTACAGCAAAAAATGATTACAGGTTCGCAAACAGCTTTGTCACTAACAAAAATGTATTTAAAAAGAATCAAAGACATTGATAAGAATGGACCTAAAATAAATTCTGTTATAGAAATAAACCCTGACGCATTAAAAATTGCAGCTGAGATGGACAAGGAAAGACGGGCAGGCAGAATTCGTGGGCAGCTGCATGGAATTCCGGTGCTTATAAAAGACAATATAAACTCAGGCGATAAGATGATGACCACTGCCGGCTCATTGGCAATGCAAGGAAATGTTGCAAACAAGGATGCATTTATCGTTGCTAAATTAAGAGAGGCCGGAGCAATTTTAATAGGAAAAACGAATTTGAGTGAGTGGGCTAACTTCAGATCATCAAGATCAACAAGTGGTTGGAGCAGCCGCGGCGGACAAACAAAATGTCCTTACATTTTAGATCGTAATCCATCGGGCTCAAGTGCAGGCTCAGGTGCTGCAACTGCTGCAAATCTTTGTGCCATTTCTATAGGAACTGAAACTGATGGATCCATAGTTTCCCCGGCTTCTATTAATGGGCTTGTAGGCATAAAACCAACTGTGGGTTTGTGGAGTCGCTCCGGTATAATACCCATTTCTAAAACACAAGATACTGCAGGCCCAATGGCCAGAACAGTTAGAGACGCCGCCATACTTCTCGGCGCATTAACGGGCGTTGATAATGCAGATGAGATAACCAAGGAAAGTGATGGGAAAAGCTTTAAAGATTATACTCAGTTTTTAGATAAAGATGGATTAAAGGGAAAAAGAATTGGGATAGAAAAATCTCAATTACGGGGGCATGAAGGAGTTGTTGCTGTGTACAAAGAAGCCATTCAACAACTGACAAACCTTGGTGCAATTATCGTTGAAGTTGATTTAATAAAAAGCTTAGACGAAATCGGCAATGCAGAATTTGAGGTGTTATTATATGAATTTAAAGATGGTCTAAACAGCTATCTCAAATCGCAAAACGGCAAAATGAAATCGTTAGAGGATGTAATTGCATTTGATAATGCAAATGAAAAAAATGCAATGCCTTATTTTAAACAGGAAACATTGATCAACAGCCAAAAGAAAGGCGACCTGAGCAGCAAAGAATATACTGATGCATTAGCCAAAACGCTTTCATCTAGAAAAATAATTACTGATTTAATTGCGAAAAATAATCTTGATGCACTTAGTGGAATTACTAATGGTCTTGCAGGTTGTATTGACATAATAAATGGTGATTATGATACCGGATTTTCATTGTCAACTCCCGCTGCTATATCAGGCTTTCCACACATAACAGTACCTATGGGTTTTGTTCACGAATTGCCGCTAGGCTTATCTTTTATTGCAAGTGCATACACAGAACCAAAGTTATTAAGCATGGCTTACGCTTATGAGCAGGCAACAAAAAAAAGAAAGGCTCCTAAATTCATACCTGCTTACAAAGCCTGATTATAGGTAAAAATGATAAAAGTAATGCGTTGCTTTTGCTGCTACATTGGCAACGCATTTACTCGGAAACCAAACCATCTTATTAATTAAACAATACTATAGAATCACCAAGCCGTTTTCTTCGACGATAGTATCTTCTATTATTTTTGTAGAGGCTGTAAATGTTTTAATAATTTCCTTATTGCCAACATGTAAGTTAAAAATTAACTGTTGTCCATCTTTCTTCTCAATTTTAAAAAATTGAAATGGAGATTTAACTTTCCAGTTTTGTGTATACAATTCACCTTCTGACTTATCGCTTATTTTTAAAGTTCCGGAGTTATTTGTCCCCTTTATTTCAACTTGAAAGCAAAGGTAATTATCCTGAACACCTGTGAACTTTACAGAAAAATTATCGTCGTATTTTACCGCAGCAATAGCTTGTGCTTTTAAGTTTGTTGTAATCAAAAACAAACTGATCATAGATGCAAGTACTTTTAAATTTTTCATTTTTATAAATTTTATAGGTTTTGATAAAACAGGTCTTAAAACATTATTTATGATGTAAAATTAACATCCACCTAAAAAAGAATAAAAAGAAGTTTGATGTGTTTTTATTACTGCAAGTAACCTATGATAAAGCCGTAATCCTTTACAGAAAGGCTTTTAGACAAATTGAAATAATTATTTCCAAGATGTTTTATGATTATTTTATTTATAGTTACGCTTGCGACTCTTGTTGTATTTTTCTGACAAGATTGTGCTCATCGACTTCCTGTAAACTTTTGCCTCAAGCCACGATATAATATCAAGATAAGCAAATGTTCTAGCCTCATACCTGTTGGTCTCTAAAACTTTTATCCTATCTAAAAATGATTCTAATTCAAATTGCATTTTTACCCTTGTTACATGAAATGATTTTCGCAAAAATTTAAACATTTCTTCTTCTACCAAAGTAAGATTGTCCTTCTTTGACATAAACCTGTAAACTGATTTGGTTAGATATTCCATCAGATCATAATTGCCAATCTCATAATGTCCAATTAGATGCATTAATCTTGCATATCCCTGTAAATCACTTTCACCGCCAAAATTTTCATTAATAATTTTTTGTAGATAATCTATACAAATATCATAGTCACCGTTTCCAAAATAGAGACTTGCTATTTTATAATTAAAAACCATTATTCGATGTTCATCAATAAATAATTCGTCTTCCTTTAATACTTCTAAAACTTGAGGCACCTGTGCAATACCTTCTTTAAATGTACCCAACATACAATGCTGGTTTATTGTAGCGCTGCTTATGTAGATAAATGCTTGCGTGCGAAAGTTATCATGCAGTCTTACACGGTCTGTAAGCGCAAATTGTTTAAACTTTTTCAACACAATATCAAATTGCGCATAATTACGTAAATCAAAATGTGCATTTAACAGGGTATGCAATCCCTTGATATAATGTCCTGTTTCAACACGTTTCATCATCGGCTCGTCTTCAAAAAGATCTACCCATTTTTTACTATATCTGTAGTATTTTAAAAAATCTAATTTTATATATGCATACCAGCTAAAGCTCTGGCAAAAAAATAGTTTTTCATAAAACCCCTCCGGTGCAAGCGCATTTTCAGGTAAGTTAGTTTTAAGATATTCTTCTAATCTTTCTTCTTCTTTTCTGTTGGTTGCATGGCCATTTTGTATAAACCAACTGTAAAGCAACATGGCCAAATTACTGAGTTTGGTAAGTTTACTAATGCGGTCGTTTACCTCATTCACTTCTTGGGAAAGATGCTCAGCCCGTGTTTGCATCGATCGGGTAATGTGCAAGGTTTCAATTCGTTTTTCCAGTGTTATTGCAGCAAGTAAAAAATTCACCTTTCTATTTGCCTTTGCTGTTTCTTTTGCCTTATCTAAAATTTTAAGGCTTTGAGTAAACAGCCCCTTTTTGTAAAGAATATGTGCAAAATCAAACTGCTCATTTAGTTGGAGATCAATACTTTCAGTACTTTTTAGTAAACGCAGACTCGCAAGTAATTGCTTGTACAAGTGCACCTTTATGTTGGCAAGCTGTGGTTTCTTAATAGTTTTTAATTTCTTTAAAAGCAGTGGTTCATCATACTGAGAAAGCTTATCAAGTGCATCAAATAATTCTATTACTTTTAAATCTTCATTGCCCGAACTGCGTTTTATATACAACTTAAAATGGCGTTTTTCAGATTTCTCCAAAGAACGAATAAGTTGAAATAAAGTATCTGTAAAATTGTTGGACATAATTATTTTACCATTTTAATAATCAATACAGCAAAGGATTTCATCAATAAATAGGAAATTTTAAGGTAATAAAATGAAACTAAAGTTATTTAAGTTCAAGATATTATCAGCCCTACTTTTACTATAGAAATTAAGAAAACAATCAAAGAGGAAAACTATTAAGTAAACTGTGTAAGCAACAGTTTATTTGAAAAAGCAAATATCAATAAAAATAATTTAAAAGTTTCGAATAACAAGCAATCGTTAAAGCCGCTCTGTTTCTACAGAGGGGCTTGTTTTGTATAATGTATATTTCGTAAATTCCAATTTATTTTTTACAACATCTTAATATCTAAAAATGCTCACTGTTGCAATCGTTGGTTTTGGCTTATCGGGTAAATATTTACAGGCTCCTTTTTTTGAAGCTAATAAAAATTATCATTTAAAAACAATTCTTTCCAAAAATCAAAATCCTTCAGATTTTTTCCCTGCCGTTAAAGTCGTAAAAAATATAGAAGAAATATTAACTGATGAAGCCATTGATGTTGTTAGCATTTGCTCCCCAAATAATACCCATTTTAACTATGCAAAAATGGTTTTAAATGCCCATAAACATGTCTTAGTTGAAAAGCCTTTCACTGCTTTTAGTGTTCAAGCTAAAGAATTAATTGCCCTTGCAAAGGCTAAAAATAAAACGCTTGCTATTTTTCAAAACCGCCGATTTGATAGTGATTTTTTAACGGTACAAAAATTAATAGAAAGCAAACAGCTTGGTGAAATTTTAAATTTTGAAATTCATTATAATAGATTTAAGCCTGAGCTAAATATAAAAAAATGGAAAGAAACCAAGGAAGAAGGAACCGGAATTATTTACGACCTCGGAGCCCACATAATTGACCAGGCCATTGCACTCTTTGGAATACCATTCAATATTTGTGGAAAAAGTTTTATACAAAGACAACACTCATTAGTTGACGATGCTTTTGATATTAAATTAGATTATGGCAAACTTAAAGTGACGCTACGATCGAGCCTGCTTGTGCAGCGTCCATCACCGAGATATATAATTGATGGAACCAATGGATCATTTATAAAATATGGATTAGATGTGCAGGAAGATCAATTAAAAGCAAATATGAAAACGACGGATGCTAATTTTGGAGTAGAACCTTTACACCAACAAGGAAAATTATATCTTAGCATTGATGGAATTCAACAAATTGATGGGCTACCAACGGAAAGAGGAAACTGGGCTTTGCTTTTTGAAAATCTTTATCAATCAGTAGTAAACGGTGCGCCTCTTATAATAAAAACCGACGACGTGGTTGAGCAGATAAAAATTATTGAACGGGTAACAAAAATAACAGCATAACATTTTCAAATTAGATCTAACATTTTAAACCTATTTTATGATTAAAAAATATATTCCTACTCTTTTAATTTTTGCAATTCTGTTTGCATCATGTAATTCAAACATGTCAAATAATGGTTATGACCAGCCAGTATACCTGGCACCAAGTGTTGGGTTGGGTACAATTATAGCGGTTGTAATTTCATGGTCAAGAAACAAATCAATATTATGGGCCATTGTACACGGCATTTTAGGATGGCTCTATGTTATATACGCTGTAATAGTTGGCAAGAAATAAACATACCCAAGCATAACTGCTACAATTGAATAAGCTGTCGGTCACCACAACCGACAGCTCATTTTTTAATATGCCTTACTCTGAAACTACTTTACAATTTTTTGTGTACCTACAACTTTACCATTTACAACTACTGTTGCTAAGTAAGTACCACTCGGTAAGCTATTTAAACCTTCAACTTGTATGTTGTTGTAGCCTTTGCTTACGTTGGCTATTTTGTTCATTACTGATTGACCAGAAATATTTACTATACGAACTTCAGCAGTTGTATTTGCGGTTCCTGTAAATCTTACAGTTAAACGTTCTGTAAATGGATTAGGAGAAACCTGAATATCTAATTTGCTTATTGATTTAAGTCTTACAACCAATATAGTACTGTAAGAATATTTACCGTCATTGTCAAATTGCTTTAAGCGATAGTACACAACTTCTTTATCTTCTAATAATGGAAAGTTGTCTTTAAAAGCATATTCTTTTTTTGTACCATTTTCAAAACCATCCAATGCAACGCCTATTCTGGTAAAATCTTTACCTGTAAAGGAACGCTCAATTTCAAAATAGTTATTATCAACCTCTTGCGCTGTAACCCAATTTAATAACACACTTTTGTTTACAACATTGCCTGTAAAAGATTGATATTTAACAGGTAAAAGAGCTGCAGCTATATAATCAAAAGCTTTAAAATACACCGCAAATTGCCGAGGATAAGCAAACGAAAAACCATTATTTGCACCTACCGCATAGGTAAAACTAGAAACTTTTTTATTTGTAACCGTAAACATTACCTGCTTCGCCGAAGTGTCTGTGCCGTCATAATTAATACCAGCAATATTTGTCGCGGTAAATTGCGATCCATTTTGTACTACACTAATCTGTAAAGCATTTGACTGATATGAAACTGTTCCACCTGCGCCTAAATCAAGCATATCTATCTCTTTTATCGATGACGTACCGCTTGTAAACCCATCAATGTCATAAGCGGTTACAGAAAGATCTTTCAAATCTTTGGAACCTCCATTACCACCATTATTGTCCGCTTTAAAATACTCGATGTTAAATGCCACTGTTCCAATACTATTTGCAGGGATTAAAACTATTGGAGAAAATGCCTCTGGTTTGGTAGTTGCATTATCATCTATATTAGTAACAGTAGCACCGCCTGTTGCACTTACTATAGTAACATCAGCATTGATTTTGGTTGCAACATTCAAAAAGCGGTATTTCGCTCCTATGGAAAGTGCTGTACCGCTTATTAAGGTTGGAACGCCAATGAAAGAAACGGCCAGGGAATTTGACTCACCATTTTCACCTGTCTGCTGCTGCGCCTGGGTGTTAAAAGTAAGAACAAGCATTAAAACTAAAAGAGAAAAATCCTTTACGAGAGTAGAAATCTGTTTCATAATTTGTGGTTTTGATTTTTTTATTATCGGTCTCGTGAAATTTAAAAACGTTTTGTTTTTAACCAACCTTCGACTTTGTTTTCAGAAAGAAAAAATAACAAGAGGCATATGTCATTAATAATTTCTTAACACAAAAATAGGAAGTTTTCGTAAACCGCCAAATTTTTTTACCGTAAAATTACTATGTT
>JBBREY010000078.1:0-12405 GCA_038225275.1 Chitinophagales bacterium
GAATACTAAACCTAGATTTTTTATTTGGATCTAGCAACAATGCATCCGAAGTGATACCGCCGTTTTCAGAAGCCTTTAATGCATTGGATATATAAACAAATGAGCCGTTGTACCGTTTTCTCTTACCTTGATAATTGCTAAACAAACGTACATTATTGTGGTTGGTATTTTGTGTAACAAAAAAGCCTGGAGCGCTTATCAACCTGTATTCGAAACCGATATTAATATTGGGTCGTGGATTTTGGGTATGTAATGCTTGTATCATTTGCTCCTTTCCGCTGGCAAGCTGATAGCCTATCATAGAAAACGGCCCTGTTGTTCTATACTGTTTTGTATCTTCCAGTTTAAATTTATACACATCAAATGCATGAAAGCCAGCATCCCACCCCGGCTTGTTAAATGGCTTAAATATTAATGGAAAAGCAGCCTGCCCGTTATTACCAAGGTATTGGTATGATGTGGGAACTGAATAATATTTATCAAAATCATTTACGGAAGAATCCAATGGATACCTTCTTACAGAATCAAGGTATCTAAAACTGATTGTTATAGAATCTGCGAGATCATCCCTGTGTTCAAACCCAAGTGTATCAAGCTTATTATTATTTTTTCTTTTAGTAGTATCAGATCCCCTCGTGTTTGACTGTGATCTTTTAGCATCTAAAATATCTTTTATACGGCTGCCCGGCAATTGGCAAAAAGCCACTGCAGTAGTAAAAACCACAAAAAATAATAAGGCTATTTTTTTCATTAAATTATAATAACCCAATCAGTTCTTTAAAAATATGTGTAAGCTTGGGTTCGGCATCTTTAGCAGCTTGTAAAACCTCTTCGTGTGTGATGGTATTTTCTTCTTCTCTAATCCCAATATCTGTAATAACACTCATCGCAAAAACCGGTAACCCCATGTGCACAGCAGCTATCACTTCCTGCACAGTACTCATACCGACTGCATCACCACCTAAAATATGCAACATCTTATATTCTGCACGTGTTTCAAAAGTTGGTCCTGTTACGCCCACATACACTCCTTGCTTAACATCGTAGTTTGCAGCTGATGCAATTGAAATGGCTTTATCAATTAAATGTTTTGTGTAAGGTTCGCTCATATCCGGAAATCTTGTACCAAATACTTCTTCATTTTTACCTAACAATGGGTTAATCGTAAGCATGCTGATATGGTCGTTGATGATCATTAAATCACCCACCTTAAATTCCAAATTCATACCACCTGCGGCATTGCTAATCAACAGCGTTGAAATACCTAAGTACTTCATCACCCTTATCGGAAAAACAACTTCCTCGGTTGTATAACCTTCGTAATAATGAAAACGCCCCGCCATAGCCACAACTTTTTTGCCTGATAATTCTCCAAAAATCAATTTACCGCTGTGCCCTTCAACTGTACTTAATGGAAAATGCGGAATATCTGAATAGGCAATTTCTTTCTCGATTTTTATTTCACCCGTAAAAGAACCAAGACCACTGCCCAATATAATTCCTACTGCCGGTTGTTCTTTGTAAATATTTTTAATAAATGCAACTGCTAATTCTATCCTTTGTAAAACTTCTGACATTGAGTAATTCTTTTATTATTTAGGGGTGAGATAAGATTTGAAATCTGTCAAAAATACGTTGTTTCATTTTGTTATAATATTTGATGATCTTCTTTTAACATACGATTTAAAATATTTCAGAAAAAAGAAGAATAAGGATGTACTGATGAATGGAGCGTCGCCACTGAAGTTGCACAATGCTGCTGCTTAGTTCGCTAAACAAAAAAATCATTTTATTTACACTAATAACTCCATAAAAAATTAAACAAATTATACTAAAAAGGATATTCGCAAAAACTGCATTACCATAAAGTTGGGTATTGTTTTTCGTTATCTTCGCAAAAATTTTACAGTATGAATCTTCACGAATATCAGGCAAAAGAATTATTGAAAAAATACAATGTACCCGTGCAGGAAGGTTTGGCATGCAGTACAGTTGCGGAGGCAGAAGAAGCCTACCGATTTATAAATACCCAATACGGAAGCAAATTCGCTGTGGTAAAAGCGCAAATACACGCAGGCGGACGTGGTAAAGGGAATATTGTTGGCAAAGAACAACGCGGTGTGGCAGTTGCCAAAAGTTCTGAAGATGTAACAAGAATTGCTACAAATTTACTAGGTGGCACGTTGGTAACCATACAAACAGGCGATGCTGGAAAAGTTGTAAATAAGATATTGGTTGCACAAGATGTATATTATGATGGTGCAAGCCCGGTTAAAGAATTTTATTTGTCTATCCTATTAGATAGAACAAAGGGTGAGAATGTAATAATGTACAGTACAGAAGGGGGAATGAACATTGAAGATGTGGCACACGACACGCCTGAAAAAATATTTAAAGAATGGGTTCATCCAAGTGGAGAACTACAGGGTTTTCAGGCTAGAAAAATTGCATTTAATCTTGGCCTTAGTGGAGAAGCATTAAAAAATTGCGTAAAGTTTGTAACTAATTTATACAAAGCATACGTTGGACTTGATTGTGGAATGCTCGAAATCAATCCATTGTTTAAAACAAGTGATGATAAAATAATTGCTGTTGATTGTAAAATGAATGTAGATGACAATGCGTTAATGCGCCATGCGGATATTATGGCCTTGCGTGACGTGAGTGAAGAAGATCCTACAGAAGTTGAAGCAGGAAAATTTAATTTAAATTTTGTAAAGTTGGATGGTAATGTTGGTTGTATGGTTAATGGTGCAGGACTTGCAATGGCAACGATGGACATGATAAAACTAAGTGGTGGTGAGCCGGCAAACTTTTTAGATGTTGGTGGAACTGCAAATGCACAGACCGTAGAAGCAGGTTTTAGAATCATTATGAAAGATCCTAAAGTGAAAGCTATTCTTATAAATATTTTTGGTGGAATTGTTCGTTGCGATCGTGTAGCGCAAGGTGTTATTGATGCTTACACAAGTATTGGTAATATTGAAATTCCAATTATAGTTCGCTTACAGGGAACGAATGCTGATGTAGCTAAAAAATTAATTGACGAAAGTGGCTTAAAAGTACAAAGTGCAATATTGTTAAGTGAAGCTGCTGATTTGGTCGGAAAAGCAGTTGCATAAGGTTAGCTCGAAAAAATTATAAAAAAATCCCGTTCTTATAGAATGGGATTTTTTATGGGATTGATTAACGGAAACAATTTTATGTGTTTATTGTATAATGCAAAAAGCTTTTCCGTAGTGGAAAAGCTCTTTGAGTAAGGTATAATCGGGAATTATGATTTTGGAACCAATACAGCATTCACTACATGTATTACTCCATTGCTTTGATTAACATCCGCAATTGTTACATAAGATTTTCCGCCTGAAGTATCTTTAATTACTATTTTTTTACCTTTCATTTTAAGGGTAAGAGGTGCTCCGGCAACAGTTGTAAGTGTTGCTTTACCACCGCCCTCTTTAATCTTTGCAACAAGATCAGCTGCGCTTAATTTACCGGCAACTACGTGGTATGTAAGTACAGTTTGTAACATTTTTAAATTTTCAGCTTTTAGCAAAGTCGCAACTGTACCTGCTGGTAATTTATCGAATGCTGCATTTGTAGGAGCGAATACTGTAAACGGTCCTGCGCTTTGCAAAGTTTCCACTAAGCCTGCTGCTTTAACCGCTGCCACCAATGTTGTATGATCTTTACTGTTTACAGCATTCTCTACAATGTTTTTAGAAGGATACATTGCAGCGCCACCTACCATAACTGTTTTTTCCATTTGTGCAGTTGCGGTTGTAGTAGCAAATGCTACGACTGCAAGCATAAATAAATTTTTAATTTTTTTCATAATCTCTGTTTTAAGAATTTGTTTTAAGAATTTTACTATGCATCCATCTACGGCAACTTATAATTGTTGGTTTTATTTAAACAGAAAAAAATAGTAAAGTTCCCAAAATGAAAAATGCAGCAAATTGGTGCTGCATTTTCAAAAAATTAAAAAATATTAATAATCAGTTTCAGGTGGTTTAGGCTTGGGCTTTTGTGTATTTTTTTTATCATCCAATACAGCGGGAGGAATTTTAATATCTTTCTTATCATCCTTTTTTTTCTCCTTATTTTTATTTGTATCAACGATAGGCGCTATAGCATTTTCATCTGTCATTTCATCGCTTAAAAAATCTCCGGCGTCACCGTTTCCACCGTCTTCTGTTAAACTATCACCCTGGCTTAAAATATTTTGAAAATTTGCATCAGCAAAAATGGGCGCATTTTTAAGTTCGGCAGGCGCACTAAACTCTTTTTGTGCTGTGTAATCAGAAAACTTTTTATCTGAGTAAACTTTCTGCATAAAATTCCCCCATTCAGGCGCTGCGACTTCACCACCTCCATTACTATTGTAGATCGGTATAAATGGATCTTCGCAACCAACCCATGTACCTGCTAGTAAGGTTGGTGTATAACCAATAAACCAGCCATCAGTGTAAGAATTGGTAGTTCCTGTTTTTCCGGCTTTTTCAGTTGGTATGTTGTAGCTGTTAAGCCTGCGGGCAGTACCTGCTTTTATAACTCCCTCCATCATTTTTACCATTGTATAATTATCTGACTCGCCTATAACCTGTTTGCTTTGGGCAATGGGAAACTCATGCAATAAGTTTCCGTTTTTATCTTCAATGCGTGTAACAAAAACAGGCTCGGTATTGTACCCTTTATTAGGAAACATTGTATAAGCCTGTAACATTTGCAACATAGGAATTTCTGCGGCGCCTAATGCAATAGATGGGTAAGGAGGAATGGTGACTTTCACGCCACATTGCTGAGCAAATTCGATTGTTCTTTTAACCCCAATTACACCCATTAAATGCCATGCACAGCCGTTAATAGATTTTGCCAGACAATAAGCACAAGTACCCCCGCCTGTACTAATTGTTTTGCCACCTAATGTTAATGGCCCACCTGGAATGTAAGTTTCAGGCGTGTAGCCTGCATCTGTTACTGCCAAAGTATAAAGCAGTGGTTTAAATGTAGAACCAACTTGCCTGCTTGCCGTAACATGGTCGTATTTAAACCATCTAAAATCAATACCACCTACCCATGCTTTTACTTCGCCACTTCGGGGATCCATAGCAACAAAAGAATTTTGCATTAACTGCTTGTGATATTTGATAGAATCGATAGGCGTCATTACTGTATCCATCTCGTGCTTTTCATTTCCCTTCCAAGAGAATATTTTCATTTTTACGGGCACCAGAAAAGACCTTTTAATAGCAGCTTCATCTGCCCCATCTTCTTTCATATTCTTCCATCGCTCTGTATATTTCATTGCCGCCTCAATAATGTTATCGTGCCCCTTCCATAATTTATTTCCCTTTTGTTTTAAACTTGAGTTTAACCTGCTTTGAACAGTTGGCATATGTAACTGCATAGATTCTTCTCCATACTTTTGCATTCGTGAATCTATGGTGGTATAAACTTTTAGACCATCTCTGTAAAGATCATAAGCCTCACCTGTTTTAGGATTTCTGTTGTTGTTGCACCAGTCTTTCATCAGGTCTATCAATGCTCGTCTAAAATATGGCGCAATACCAACATTTTCATCTATCTGTTTGTAATTTGTAATAAGCGGTTTCGATTTTAGTTTTGTAGCTTCTGCATCAGTTAAATAATGCTCCTTAGCAACCACCATCTGCCCAATAACAACATTTCTTCTATCCAGAGCTGCACGCGGATGCCGTATTGGATCGTAAATAGAAGAACCTTTTAACATTCCCACCAATACCGCAGCTTCTTCCGGTTTTAAATTGTTAGGTTCTTTTTGAAAATAAGTGCGGCTTGCGTTTCTTATTCCATAAACATTAAGCCATGGCGCTCTGTTTAAATAAAGTGTTAGAATCTCTTCCTTTGTAAAATTTCTTTCAAGCTTTACAGCGATTATCCACTCTTTAATTTTTTGAGTACCTCTTACAAAAAAATTGCCCCGCCCCTGCTTTAATATCATTTTTGCAAGCTGCTGTGTAATTGTACTTCCACCTCCCTGAGTTCCTAACGAAAACACAGCACGACCAAGCGCTTGCGCATCAATACCTGAATGGTCGAAAAAACGTTCATCTTCTGTTGCTACGAGCGCATGAAAAACATTGGGAGAAATTTCATCATGCCTAACCTCACTCCTGTTTTCAGAATAATATTTGCCCATTAAAATACCATCAGAACTTATAATTTCACTCGCAAGGTCTGCTTCAGGATTTTCAAGTTCCTGCAGAGATGGCATTTTACCAAACACACCAAAATTTGCTAGTAACAGTACGATGATAATAGTAGCAAAGCCTAATAAAAAAAGACGCCAGAGTATGCTCACAGATCGTTTCATAAAAAAGTTGGATGGTTAAAAGAATGTAGAAAAAAATTAAAATTTGTTGCCAAAATTTGTGTTTAGTAATTGCTTGTAAGCTTGAATGTCTTTATTTGTTTTTAGCAAGGTTAAATTGTCAGCAGATATAATGATGAAAGAATATTTTGCAGGCTGCAACCACGAAACTTCTGAACTTGCCGCCTTTTTTATTTTATCAAAATATTTTAATGCTTCTGTTGCATTTGCAAAAGTTTGAAAAAGTAGTAAAGATCTTGTAGCATCTATCGTGTCTCTTTGAATACTGACGTTAATGGTGGCCATGCTTTCTTTATTAAAACGGACAAAAGCATTTTTGGCTTCGTTAACGTAGACAGCATCAACTTTATCTAAAATCATTGCTACAAAATGTGGCTTTTCGGGCGACAATGTAAATGATTTATTGATGTAAATTTCAGGCGTTTTAATCGTGTCTGACATTACAGATTTTACAATAACGGGTGCTGTCATTTTTACTTCAGCAGGTTTTATAGGAGCTTTAACAACAACAGGCGTTTTATCGTCTGCTATTACAACTTGGTCATCGGCAACTCTGGTAACCTGTAAATCAGTTAAGTATTTTTCTATTTCGCTTCTCCTTTGCAAAACACTTATTAAAGTAGTTGCTTTAAATTTTAGAGGAGATGTTGGGTATAGAGATTCAATATTTTTAAGCACTGAAATAGCAGCACTATCCTGCCTCTCTTTAATCAAATAAACTGCTTCAATATATAAAAGTTGTGGCGACCAATAGTTGTTCCCATATAAGCTATCAGCCTTTTTCTTAGCATTTATAGCTTTCTCAAAATCTCCTTCCACAAACATATTATAAACAGCTTCGTACCGAGCGGTTACTTCAGGGCTTTTTTCTCCCTTTTTTAGAAGTGAAGGATTTAATAAAACCTTCGTTGCATCACTTCCCGCAAAATTTGTTTTTAAAAGATTTGAGTATAAGGAAGCTTTGGAACTATTGCCAATTTTATTGTAACAATAAACTAAACCAAAATACACATCGGGTATTTTAGTGCTGCCCGAAAATCTTCTTACAAAATCTTCATACATCGAAATGGCTTGCCCATAGTTCTGCAATTCATTTTGAAAAATCTGCGCAGCTTCATATAAATTAGTTGCTATAACATTATTGCTGGTATCCAATTTTTCTTTGGAAAGTGGTAAATCTGCCATTAAACCATCAAAAGAATAATCCACAGTTTTTATGTTAGGCTGCCCAGTTACTTTCTGATTTCCGGGATCGGGTGCACTCGGGTCAAGAGAAGATAATCCATTGGTAGAATTATTAACGCCGGCATCAGCTGAAGTTTTTCTGCGCCAGTTATCTACGTTTGTTCTTTTACCCCATTTACTTTTAAAATCGTTAAATCCTTTTGATTTTAAACTTGCGTTGTAAAAATACCATTCTCCTGTATTTGCAGCAGAGGCTTTAAATAGGTCCACCGCTTCTTTATTCCTATCTGCAAATGTTATCAGCGTATTTCCGGCAAATTCATCTTCCTCTTTAAGACCATTTTCTTTCCTGTATTTTTTTACCATTTTTTTGATAAAAACATCTCTCTCTCCCGCGGGCATCGCTGCCAATGTTTGAAGACTATCTTCTCTTTCAATTGCAATTAATTTTGGAACCAAACGACTAAGTAACTCCTTGCGTTCTTCAATTAAAAAAGAATCCTCCCTTGTTTTGTTATCGGTGGCGCTTAAACTGTCGTAATATGCAAAAGCATCTTTATAACGCTGTTGATTGAATGCAATTTTTGCTAATTGAAGAAACGATTTGTCTTTGTAGCCCGATTCAATGTTGTTATAAGATACACTTTTGTTATAGAAATTAATGCCATTTAAAGTATCAGGCTTTTGAAGACTGAGCTGCCCGGTTGAATAATAAATAATATCCCTAAAAGATTCATATTTATCTTTCTTGGCCATTTTTAAAAGATTGGAAATGGTATTATCGAGCTCTTTAAAATTATCAGTATTCTTCAGCATTTTAGCTTCATTCAATCTGGCATAAATATCCATGACAGGATCAGCTGTGTGGTGTGCGGCTTTTAAATAATATTCAGATGCTTTGTCAAACTTGCCATTAATTTCAAACATTTGTGCAAGTAAATATTCCCATCTGCTCTTGTCGTCTTTAGTATCTGCATTACTTAAGGCCTTTTCAAGATGTACTGCAGAACTATCAAAATTATTTTGGGCGAAGAACCAGTATGAAGTAACTTCTTCTAAGTCATTCTTTAAACGTACAGGCAGGTTTTTATCATTTTGTAAAATACTTATTAAACCAGCTGCATCGCCGTATTCTTTTTGTTCCGTAAAAGTTCTGATCTGCCAGATGAGTGCATCGTTTCTACTAGCAGGTTGGGTAAAAACTTTTTGAATAACATTTCTTTTTTCTTTGTCCGCAATTGAGACTGAACCGGTTCCGGCTATTCCTTCATTTGACCCTACAATTTTATTATAATCGTCGTCTTTTTTCTTTCTTGGAAAAAGGTTGTAGTTAATAAATTGAAAAGTAAGAGCAGCAGAGTCGAAATCCTTTTTTAGATAATAAGATTTACCTATAAGAAAGTAAAAGTTATCAACCCATTCAGAACGCAAATCATGTAATAAAATTCCTGCGGTAGCTTTATAAATAACAGAGTCAAGATCAGATTTTTGGCTCGCGGTATTTTGCAATGAGTAAGGGTAAAACGACAGCATCGTAGCATAGTCGTCTTTGTTAGAAAGTTTTGCTCTTTCAATAACAAGATTTAGCCGGTTATTGGCATTAAAATAAAAATTATAATGTGATGTATTATTTTGTAAAAATTTTCTTACCCCCTTAAATTTTTTTTCACCTGTTTTTTCTGATGCTAATTTTTTCTCTTCATACTTTTCAGGTTTCTTTTCCTTGCCAAATGGGTCTATTGTCCATACCGGTTGTGCTAGCATTTTAGTTGAACAACAAATGGCACATGTTATTAAAATTCCTATTAATAAAACCCTGGATTTCAACATGAAAAAAATAATTGGTATAGATTTAAAGTTCGCATTTATTATCTAATATCGATCAAAAATAACCTCTAGGTGAGTAATTTTAAAACAATAAGTAATTTATTTCTGTTAAAAATTTACGATTGTTTCATTAATAGCTAATTTAGCGCAGCTAAGTCCTCAAGCAATATTATAATCACTTGTGTCAATGCCCGATGTAAACAATACCTTTAAAAGACTGCGCAGCCATTATCGATTGGTGATAATGAATGAAGATACTTTTGAGGAGGTTGTAAAATTTAAACTTACCAGGATGGGCGTTTACATTGTATTAAGCACAGTTTTTATATTGATGGTTGGGCTTACTGCCGCACTGATTGTTTTTACCCCTTTAAAATATTATCTTCCAGGGACTGGCAGCAATGCAAAACAAGTTAGAGAATATCGGCAATTAAAAATAAGAACAGACTCCATGGAACAGGCGTTAAAATACCAGGACAATTATTTAAAAAACATTGAAAAGGTTTTAAAAGGAAACGTAAAAGCGCTAGATACCACTAAAATTGTTCTACCGAAAGTTGAAAATACCAATGATTGATCCCAAACTTGATAAAAACAAATCAAATAACAATCTTTTGTGGAAGTATGCGGGCTTTGCAACTCAGGTAACAATAGCTTTGGCGATTTCGGTTTACTCTGGTATAAAATTAGATTCTTTTTTAAAGTTTAAAAGCCCAATTTTTGTATGGGTGTTACCTTTAATTATCATATCAGTACTTATTTATAAAGTAATAAAGGATACTGCTCCCAAAAAATAACTTTATGAAGCTATTCGGTAGAATGTTAATGCCAATGTTTATTATTTTTCTTGCGCTTTCAATATGTATTTTGAGTGCTGGTAAACTATGGACTACTTACAATATTGACAGAAATGTTTTGCTAGGTGCCAATTTACTTTTTATGGCAACGGGTTTACTTGTATTTTTTATGCAGAAAAATGCGCTTACAAATAAAAACCCGAATGTTTTTATCCGCAGCGTTATGGCAGGTATGATGATAAAAATGTTTAGTACCGTACTTGCTGTTCTTGCATATGTTGTGCTGGTTGGCCCAACTTACAATAAGAAAGCTGTTTTAATTTCTCTTTTTATGTACCTTTTTTATCTTGCAATTGAAGTGGTTGCAATATCTAAGCTGAACAATAAAAAAAATGTCTAAAACAAAAGTTGATTTTTCTGCTTTGCAATCTTATTTGCCTGTCGGGAGTCTTGACCCTGTACTTGAATACTTGCATTTATTTAAAATACAACTTACCATTACAAAAAGCCGGAGCAGTATTTTGGGCGACTATCGGCATGCGCACGAAAACAAGGGCCATCGAATAAGTGTAAATGGCGATCTAAATAAATTTTCATTTCTTATTACGCTCTTGCATGAAATTGCGCATCTTATTACGTTTGTAAAACAAACAAAACGGGTACAGCCACATGGGGCAGAATGGAAAAAGAATTTTGGAGATATTTTAACCGTGTTTGTTACAAAAAATATTTTTCCAAACGACGTGAAAGCCGCCTTAATAAATTCGATAGAGAACCCTGCCGCGAGCAGTTGTAGCGATGTCAAGTTGCTTAGAGTTCTAAAAAATTATGATCAAAAAAGAGACAGCGTCTATTTTGTTGAGCAATTGCCTAAAGGAGAACTTTTTGAAATAAAAGGCAACAGGATTTTTGAAAAGGGAGAAAAAGTAAGAAAAAGATTTAAATGCAGGGAGATTGCAACAGGAAAATGGTATTTATTCAGTCCTGTTTCTGAAGTAAAAAAAGCCGGTTAAAGAGCGATTTCTATTTTAGGTTTTTTTCTGGATGGGCCGTTAACAAGTTAATATTTTAGGCAAAACCCATTATCTTACATTTAAAACAAACAAAGAAGTATTTGCAACCTACTACAAAATACAGTGAGGAAGAACTTGTAACACTTCTGCGAGCCCAAGATCAATCAGCGTTTTCTTATTTATATGATAATTATGCAGCCGCTTTAAACGGGATAATTACCAGGATGGTGGATGATACACAACTTGCAGAAGATATATTACAGGAAGCTTTTTTAAAAATCTGGAACAACTTCAAGCAATATGACACCAGTAAAGGGAGGCTTTTTACGTGGATGATCAATATTACACGAAATCTCACTATAGATACCTTGCGCAGTAAAGGTTATAAAAAGGGAAAAAAAATCTCGCAAGATGAAAATTCCGTAACTACATATCAGGATAAGAGCTTTACATCTGAAAAGTTTGACACAATTGGTTTGAGGAAACAATTACAATACCTAAAGCCAGAACAAAAGGTAATTATTGATATGGCATATTTTAGTGGCTATACTCAAGAAGAAATCTCTAAAGAAATGGAGATTCCTTTGGGAACTGTAAAAACAAGAATGCGTACTGCCATTATTGAATTGAGAAAACTGTTGCAATAATATTAAATAAGTGGAAAAACAAGAAATCATATCATCAGGCCTTTTAGAAATGTTCGTCATTGGCGCAGCATCGTCTGAGGAATCAGCACATGTGGAGCTTTTGAGGGCGCAATATCCCGAGGTTAATGAAGAAATCATCAATATAGAAAAAGCATTTGAAGCCTATGCTTTTGCAAATGCGGTATCACCTTCATCAACCGTAAAAAATAATATATTCTCTGAAATAAATTCGACAAATAAAACTGAAAATACAGATAATTCTATCTCAACTGGAAAAGTGGTATCTATGTCTCCATTGCGCAACATTGCAGCAGCGGCGGCAGTATTGCTATTAATAGGTAGTTCAGTTCTCAATTTTTTCTACTACAACAAATACAAAGATGTAAATGATAAATATGCTGAAAGTCAGCAACAGATTGCTTCCTTAAATCAGCACTTAACAGAAGTTGATAAAGACATGAGCATTGTGCAAAGCAAATACAGCGAGCCCGTTTCACTCAAAGGTTTAGAAGCTGCGCCTGAGGCAGCAGCAAAAATTTTCTGGATGAAAAATACAGGTGAAG
>JBBREY010000079.1:0-12351 GCA_038225275.1 Chitinophagales bacterium
AGAAATTGCAGCGAATGGTAAAAGCAGAAGTTTTGTAAATGATACACCCGTTAATCTTACGCAGTTAAAGGAATTAACTGCTAATCTTGTAGATCTACATCGCCAGTTTGATACGCAGGAAATCGGTTCAGAAAATTTTCAGAGAGAAGTGATGGATGCGCTTGCTGATAACGGATCGTTGCTTGCACAATTAAAAACAGTCTTTACAAAATACAGTGCTATAAAAAATGAATTAGAAACGTTGCGAGTGCAGCAGGCAAATGCAGATAAGGAAGCAGATTACAACAGGTTTTTATTAGAGGAATTTACAGAAATTAATCTCAAAGAAAATGAACTGGAGGAGTTAGATGTTGAGATAAAGTTGTTGAGTAATGCTGAAAATATAAAGATGCAGCTCGGAGCCGTTTATGGATTGTTGTCCGGTGGCGAAGAACCGATTGTTCAAAATTTAAAATCGCTTTCTCAAAAGCTTTCTGCTCTAAAAGAATACCACACATCTATTGAAGAACTTCAAAAAAGATTACTAAGTGCGCAGTTAGAAATACAAGATGTTGCAGATGAATTGGAAGGGATTGACGATAAAATTATTTACGATGCTGAGCGCATAAACACAGTAAACGAAAGACTTTCTGCTGGGTATAAATTATTAAAAAAGCACAGTGTTACAACCACACAGCAGCTATTGGACATACAGGAAACTTTGCAACAAAAATTAGATGCTGTTTTTAATATTTCTACTGCCATTGAAAAGGCAGAAAAAGAAAGCAAGCAATTATTTGATGAAGCCTCCCTAATTGCAGCAAAAATAAATACGAATAGACTTGCACAGGTAAAACCATTTACACAAAGAGTAAACGATTTGCTCACTCAAGTTGGTATGCCAAATGCACAAATAAAGGTCGATATAAATCCAATTGCTCTTTCTGCAAATGGCAGCGATGAAATAAACTTTTTATTTGATGCAAACAAAACCAACCGTTTTGAACCGTTGCATAAAGTGGCAAGCGGCGGTGAGTTGAGTAGATTGATGCTTTCGGTAAAATCTATGGTAGCTAAAAAATTACAACTTCCCGTTTTAATATTTGATGAAATTGATACTGGCATTAGTGGCGAAGCAGCAAAGCAGGTTGGTATTATTATGAAAGCACTTTCAGGCTCACATCAATTAATTGCTATTACCCATCAACCCCAAATTGCTGCGAAAGCGAATGCACATTATTTTGTTTACAAGCAAATTGTAAAAGATACGATTCAAACATCTGTGCGGTTATTAAATGAAGATGAAAGAATAGTTGCCATTGCACAGATGCTTAGTGGAGAAAAGCCTACTGCTGCAGCACTAGAGAATGCAAAGGAAATGATGAATTAGATTGCTCTCGGCTTTTAATGCTGAAAAAAGAGATTATGGTCAAGCGCTGCGGGATAGCAGCGGAAAGCCCGCAGTGGAGCGTAGCGAAACGAGGACTTGCAGCGAATAGCCCGAACAAAAGCTAATTAGAATTCCTGCTTTGAAAGCGCCAAACCTTCTTTTAATTATTATTAATTAATTTAGCTTTTAACTATTCAAATTTCAAACAACAAACTTGTTATGTATAATTTACTGAAAGGAAAAAAGGGAATCATTTTTGGAGCGCTGGATGAGAAATCTATTGCATGGATTACAGCTTTGAAATGCCATGAAGAAGGTGCGGAAATTGTGTTGAGTAATGCGCCAGTGGCGATGCGAATGGGAGAGATAAATAAACTTGCTGAAAAAATTGGTGCGCCCGTGATTGCATGTGATGTAAGCAGTGCTGATGATGTAGAAAACCTGATTGCAAAAACGATGGAGCATTTTGGTGGTGGCTTTGATTTTATTTTACACTCGATAGGTATGAGTATAAATGTGCGTAAGGGCAAGCATTATACAGAGATCGATTATACTCACAACTTAAAAACTTTTGAAATTAGTAGCATGAGTCTGCACCGAGTGTTGGCTTGTTGCATGAAGCATGATGCGCTGAACGAATGGGCAAGTGTTATTGCGCTTACATACATTGCTGCACAAAGGGTTTTCCCCGATTACAATGAAATGGCTGATGCAAAGTCTTTGTTGGAGAGTGTAGCAAGAAGTTTCGGTTATCACTACGGCGTTAAAAAACATGTGCGCATTAATACAATTTCTCAATCACCAACAAGAACGACGGCAGGCAGTGGTGTAAAGGGTTTTGACGGATTTATTTCTTATGCTGAAAAGATGAGTCCGCTTGGGAATGCAAGTGCAGAAGATTGTGCAAATTATTGTGTTACGCTTTTCTCTGATCTTACGAAGATGGTAACAATGCAAAATTTATTTCACGATGGTGGTTTTTCTAACACGGGTGTAACACAGGGAGTGATAGATCAAATGGAGAAGTAGTAGTATTGAGATGATAGTATTTTGTATTAAGATAACTCAGTCAAAATATATACATAATAAGAAAACCCTCCATTATGTGGAGGGTTTTCTTATTATAAGTTCTCAATACTAGTTACTCAATACTAGATACTGTTTTAATATTCGTCTTCATTAAAAAAGAAATCTTCCTGGCTTGGATAGTCAGGCCATATATCTTCAAGACCTTCATAAAGGTCGCCTTCGTCTTCAAGTTCCTGTAAGTTTTCAATTACCTCAATAGGGGCGCCGCTGCGTATACTGTAATCAATCAATTCATCTTTAGTTGCCGGCCAAGGCGCATCTTCCAAATGTGAGGCAAGTTCTAGTGTCCAAAACATTGTTTATCTGTTTAATTTTGTGCAAATGTAGATGTTCGTACGAAATAACCAAAAGTGTTTTTTTAACATATTTAGGAACGAATTTTAAAGCTCCGAAAAAGTAGGTATTTTATTGATAATAAAGGAATAAGGCTTCATTTCCCTTATCAGTAATTTTTTGAAAAGTTGTGAATTGAGTATCAAGACGAAAGTTTTAAAAAAAATATCGTCACATTTATTAATTATTTTGTGCAAATGTTAGCAGCTAGGCAAATAGAAAAGTCTTACGGGGAATTGCAGGTATTGAAAGGTGTAGATCTTACGATTAACAAAGGAGAAATTGTTAGTATTGTAGGATCATCGGGTGCAGGCAAAAGTACCCTCTTACATATTGTTGGCACACTTGATGCGCCTGACAAAGGCGAGGTATTATTAAATGGTAAACGAATTGATAACTTGTCAGGCAAGACATTGGCAACCTGCAGAAATAAGAATATTGGATTTATATTTCAGTTTCATCACCTGCTGCCTGAATTTACTGCTTTGGAGAATGTTTGTATACCCGGCTGGATTGCAGGAGCAAAAAGAACAGATACAGAAAAAAAAGCTGCGAAGCTGTTAGAAACGCTTGGATTAAAAGATAGGATACAAAATAAACCTGGACAACTATCCGGCGGAGAACAACAGAGAGTAGCCGTTGCAAGAGCATTGATAAACGATCCACTAATTGTAATGGCTGATGAGCCAACAGGCAACTTAGATAGCGCCAATGGCCGTGATTTATATAAATTATTTATTGAATTACGTGATAAATTTGAACAAACATTTTTAATTGTAACACACAACGAGGAGCTCGCTGGCTTAGGAGACAGAGTTGTAGTAATGAAAGATGGGAGAATAGTTGATTAGTTGGTATGTTGGTTGATTTGTTGACAGGTTAATTAGTTGATTGGTTCACGCATCAATTTCAAAAAATTATTTTATCCATTCATACTCCTATAGTCAACGGATCAACTATTTAACTAATTTTTTTACATCTTAATTGTACTCATCCCGCCATCCACATGCATAATTTGCCCTGTAATCCACGAAGCGTTTTCAGATAATAAAAATGCTGCCATGTTTGCAATATCACTTGCGGTACCAATCTTTTTTAAAGGATGACGAAGCGCATTCGCTGCTTTCTTCTCATCTGTGTTTATCAGAGTTGCAGCAAGTGGTGTATCGGTTAATGATGGCGCAATGCAATTTACTCTAATGCTTGGTGCCCATTCTGCTGATAACGCTTTTGTCAATCCTTCAATAGCTCCTTTTGAAGCAGAAACCTGCGAATGAAAAGGTAACCCAAGTTGTACAGCAACTGTTGAAAAAACAACAACGGATGCATGTGCACTTTTTTTAAGTGCAGGAAATGCCGCTTGTAATATTTTAATTAATCCACCCACCTGCAAATTATAATCGTTGGAAAAATCTTCGGGTTTTATTCTGCCAAAAGGTTTAAGATTTATGCTGCCCGGGCAATACACAACTCCATCAAGTATTTCGGGTAAAAATGAAAAATCAATCTCGTTCTCCATCACATTTAAGGAGTGATAAGTAATATTGTCGCTGTTTTCAACTGCGTGTGTATTGTAGGTTCCGATCACGTTATCGCCTTGTGCGGAAAGGGTTTTAGCCATTTGCAAACCTATGCCTGATGATGCACCTACAACTAGATATGTTTTCATTTTTACCGTTTTGACTTTTTCTTTTCAAAGATAAACAGTCAGCGATAGCGGAATATAGATTTTACTGATTTAATAACTCTTTTAATCTTATTGATACTTTTTCTGCGTTAGGTAACATCTCTTTTTCCAAAATTACATTCATGGGTACAGCAGGTAAATTTAATGCGCCCATTACTTCTACAGCTGCATCTAAATATTTAAAACATGCTTTTGAGACCCTTCCTGCAAGTGCTTCAGCAAAGGAATTATTTTGTTGCTCTTCTGTAAGTATTAAGCATTTGCCGTGCTTTTTTACGGTAGCAAAAACAAGGTCTTCATCTAAAGGAAAAAGCGTTCGCAAATCAATAATTTCAATTTGGCCTGCAAAATTTTTGGCTGCTGCTTTTGCCCAATAAATTCCCATGCCGTAGGTAATGACACAGCATGTTTCGCCATCATTTATCTTTTCATCATCGGCGTGCAAAACAATATTCCCTTTACCAAGCGGAATAATATAATCTCTACTCGGTTCTGTATTTTTTGCATCTTCCGTGCCCGGCACTTTGCTCCAGTACAAACCTTTGTGTTCCAGCATTACAACTGGGTTTGGATCTAAAAAGGCAGCTTTTAATAAACCTTTCATATCTGCTGCGCAACTTGGGTAAACAATCTTAATTCCTTTGATGGTAAGCAATGTACTTTCTACACTGCCGCTATGATAAGGTCCGCCACCGCCGTATGCACCAATTGGTACTCTTATTAAAGTTTGAATGGGAAATTTACCGCAACTTAGATAGCAACTTTTCGAAATTTCTGTCACGAGTTGGTTTAAGCCAGGATAAATATAATCTGCAAATTGTACTTCCACAATTGGCTTTGCACCTACTGCACTCATACCGACAGTACTGCCAATAATATATGCTTCCTGTATGGCTGTATTAAAAACACGGTGGTCGCCAAACTGTTCTGCTAATGTTGCTGCCTCTCTAAAAACGCCGCCAAGCCTTCGTCCTACATCTTGTCCGTAAACCAACGCCTCTGGATAATCTTCCATTATTTCTCTAATGGCAAACAAGGCAGCATCTACCATCAACACTTTTTCTTTGTCTTTGGGTGCTCGCTCACCTTTTTCTTCGGTAACAGTTGTTTGTGCAAAAACATGGTTCGTCACGGAAGATGCAAGTGGTTCCGGAGAAGCTACTGCTTTATCAAATTCTGATTGTATAAATTCCGCCGCTTCTGTTTCTATTTTATTGATATGATTTTCTTCGACCCCTTGTTGCAACAAAATATTTCTCAAATTATCGTATGGGTCGTCATTGCTGTGTTTTCGAAGATCATCTTCTGTACGATAAAAATCTTTGCGCACACCACTTGTATGGTGCCCAAGCAATGGTACACGTGCATGTACGAGGTATGGTGTTGAATTCTCTCTTACCTCATTTATTACCTGCTGCATGGCATTAAAACTCTCTTCAAAATTATAGCCATCAATCGAAATTCTTTTGATGCCTTTAAAGCCTTCAATAAATTCATAAGCATTGCAGGTCCTTGCCTCTGCTGCAGTTACGCTAATGCCCCAGTCATTATCCTGCACCAAAAAAATAATGGGTAACTGGTGCAATGCTGCAAACTGAAATGCTTCGCTTACTTCACCTTCGGTTACAGATGCATCGCCTAATGAACAAACGACAATTGGGTTTGAGTATTGAGTATTTAGTATTGAGTATTGAGTATTTAGTATTGAGTATTGAGATTGGCCCTCATTACTATTTTGTAATTTCTCTAAATTATTGGAGTCTAAAGTCCCTCCTCGGGAGGGATTTAGGGAGGCTAGATATTTTAACCCCTGGGCAACGCCTGTTGTAGGAATTGCCTGCATACCCGTAGCACTGCTTTGGTGAATTATAGTTGGCTTATCATCGCCCCTATAATTTGGATGATTGTAATAAGAGCGGCCTCCTGTAAAAATATCTTCGCCCTTTGCTAGTAACTGCAACATTAAAGTATAAGGAGTAAATCCCATTCCGAGCATCATACTTTCATCTCGGTAATACGGACTAACATAATCACATGGCAATAAATTATATGCTGTGGCAAGTTGTATTGCCTCGTGCCCACGACTTGTGCTGTGCACATATTTGCAAATGCTGCGGTTAGCTTCGTAAATGGCCGCCATTGCTTTTGCCTGGCAAATATGAGTGTATGCTTCTAATAAAATGTGCTGATCCAAAAGTGAATATAATTGTAATGAGACTCGTAAAATACGCTGCAAATTTAGGTTGCAACTGTTGTAAAAATGTTTTTTTCTATAACGCAATCCAATTGTTTTGTAAAATTGATTACTAACCAAATTTGATTATGTATTTTTAATTTAAGATAATAAAACAATTATGCATATTTTAAATTGTGTGGAAGAAGATATTGACGAAATCTTTCGGCTTTACGATGCCGCAATTAGATACCAGAAAGAAAGATATAAAATCCATTGGCCAGAGTTTGACAGGAAAATGGTAGCTGATGAAATTTTTGAAAATAGACAGTGGAAATTAATTATTGATGGAGAGGTTGCATGTGTTTGGGCTACTACCTTCAAAGACCCTTTAATTTGGGAAGAAAGAAATATTGACCCATCAATCTATGTACATAGAATAGCTACTGACAATGATTTTAGGGGTAGAAATTTTGTAATGGATATTGTAGAATGGGCAAAAAAATATGCTGTGCTAAATGAAAAAAAGTTTGTACGATTAGATACTGTTGGCTTAAATGAAAAGTTGATTGCACATTACGAAAAGTGCGGTTTTACTTTTTTAGAATTACGAAGACTAAAAAATACAGATGGTCTGCCTGCACATTATCATAATGCAGATATTAGTTTATTTGAGTTGGAGATTTAAAGAACTTTAAGTCTTTTTACAGCACTTTAAAGAAAGGCATAGTAAAAATTTTTTTTAAATATGCTACCAACACTTATTTATGCCAAATTACTTTTCGGTCAGGAGTAAAAACTATATTATTTGCTTTAGATAGAAATGAGGAATTGAACTTTTTTGAAGCTGCAAAATACTTTAATTGTGAACTCAACTTTTTTAATAGTTCCTCTTTACTGAGATTTTTATATTCCTCAATTGGTAGTTTGTAGTACATGTTTGAGGACTCAAATTCATTTTTGACATAGGATGTGTCACCCTTTTTATAACTACATACGCCTACTATATAAATTATGTTGCTACCTTCAGATTCAAAAAGTCCAATATCATAATTTGTAATTAATTTTTTTGGTTTCTCTCCGTCACAGATACCCGATAACCATTCGCTCAAATTTTTAAAGTTAGAAATTAAGTCTGGTGGTGGTGGTTCAACAGCATCATGAATTGCATAGGAAGTGCTATCAATTATTACCTGGTTTTTAGGTTGATGATCTTTCATTTCAGTACAAGTAAATGTGAGCATTGCAAATAGAAAAAAGGACAGTATTTGGATATATTTCATAACAGAATAAAAATACGAAATATGTTTAACGATGAAATTTTTTAGATAATCTTGTTAAAAGAATTATTTAAAACAGCGTCGATTAAAGCTGAAAAAAGTTTCTCTGTTCCCCATAGCCCTGATGGTAGCGGCACCGCAGCAAAGCGAAGGTACAGCGAACAGCAGGATACAAATGTTTAGTATCGAGCAAATGTTGATGCTCCAAATCTCACTTCACACTCAACACAATATTATACGTCCACAAATTTTTCTTTAAAGCTTTGTATTGTAGATAGGCGGTATCAATATTTTTTTTACCGTAAATGGTAGGGTTAGGGTTAAAGAGTTTATACAAAAAACCACCAATGACACCGGGGAAATATGCACGGTACAATCTTTTTGCGGAGGGAATTATTTTGTTGGTTGCATCTTCAATATTTGTATTTATGAAACCTGCAGATGTAAGTTGTTGTGTAAATTTTTCGATGGTTGCAAAATCATCAATAGCCCAACCGTTTGCCCATTCTTTAATTATTGCAGCATCTTTGCCTGCAAGATTTTCTTTTTTAAAAAAGTCTGCTAAAATTAATCTGCCGCCTTTTTTTAATAACCGATAGGCTTCGTTTATAAATTTACTTTTATCATTTGCATGGCATACACTTTCTATTGCCCAAATGATATCAAAACTTTCGGATTCGTATTTTGTTGCAGTAAAATCTTGTTGTTCAAAAATGGCAAGCGTTTGTAAATTTTCATTTTTTGCAAGTTCATTTGCAGTTTGAACCTGCTTAGCGCTAAGGCTAATGCCTGTTACATTACAGCCAATATTTTTTGCTAGCCACAACGATGAACCGCCTATGCCGCAACCGGCGTCCAACACTTTATCTTCTTTTTTTATTCCTGCTTTTGCAGAAAGTATTTTATTAATATTTATTAATGCTTCGTGAAAGTTTTTTGTACTGGTATCCCAATATCCATAATGAAGAGAACGGCTCCGCTTGAGATCCCACACACGTTTATAATGTGTTTGGCTGAGATCGTAGTATTGTTCTATTTCTTTATTGGAGTACATGGTTTGAGTAATTAAAAAGTATGAATTGAAGGTTTGGCTAAAAGAACAAAGAGGGAAAAGAGAAACAAAGGGGTTGAAAAAAGGGCACGTCATTTTAGTGATGTGCCCAAGTAAATATTTTCCTTTGTGAACATTGTGTTTTCTTTGTGTTCTTTGTGGTTCAAAAAACTTACTTCATTGTAAAACCTTCCAAAAATTTCGTTGTGAAGTTTCCACTTCTGAAATCTTCGTTCTGCATTAACTGCAAATGGAAAGGAATAGTGGTTTTTACACCTTCAATTACATACTCACTCAATGCCCTGTACATCGTATTGATTGCTTCTTCACGGGTACGTGCAACAGTAATCAATTTAGCTATCATGCTGTCATAATATGGTGGAATTACATAGCCTGCATATACGTGACTATCAACCCTTACTCCATGTCCGCCCGGCTGGTGAAGCACCGTGATTTTTCCCGGTGAAGGGCGAAAATCGTTGTAAGGATCTTCTGCATTTATTCTGCACTCTATTGCATGCATTTGAGGATAATAATTTTTTCCACTCACTTTATCACCCGCAGCAATTTTTATTTGCTCTTTTATTAAATCAAAATTGATAACTTCTTCTGTAACGCAATGCTCTACCTGTATTCTCGTATTCATTTCCATGAAATAAAAGTTACGGTGCTTGTCTACTAAAAATTCAATTGTCCCAACGCCTTCGTAATTGATAGATTGTGCGGCTTTAATGGCTGCATCGCCCATGCGCTCACGCAATTCATCCGTCATAAAAGGTGACGGCGATTCTTCTACCAATTTTTGGTGACGACGTTGTATAGAGCAATCTCGTTCGCTCAAATGACAAACATTTCCATACTGGTCGCCTGCAACTTGTATTTCTATATGACGAGGCTCTTCTACATATTTTTCCATGTATAGCCCATCGTTTTTAAAAGAAGCCGCTGCTTCGGTTTTCGCATTGTCAAAGTTTTTCTCAATATCTTCTTCTGCCCAAACTACACGCATGCCTTTACCACCGCCACCTGCTGTAGCTTTCATTATAATTGGATAACCAATTTCTTTTGCCGCCCATTTTGCGTGCTCTACATTATCAAGCAATCCTTCCACACCCGGAACAACAGGAACACCAGCCTTTATCATAGTAGCTTTTGCTGTTACTTTGTCACCCATATTGTTAATCATGTCTGGCGTGGGGCCAATAAACTTTACCCCATGGTCTCCACATATTTTTGCAAACTTGGCATTTTCGGCTAAAAATCCGTAGCCAGGATGAATAGCATCTGCATTGGTAATTTCTGCTGCAGCCATTATGTGTGCTACATTTAAGTAACTATCTGCGCTTGCAGGTTTACCAATACAAACAGCTTCATCTGCGAACTTTACATGTAGACTATCTTTATCTGCAGTTGAATAAACGGCAACGGTTTTAATACCCATTTCTCTACAAGTACGTATAACTCTGAGAGCGATTTCGCCACGGTTGGCGATGAGAATTTTTTTAAACATCTTACACTTTTTTATAACTAGGTTATGAGCAAGTATGCGAATAGCCTAATCTATTAAACCAGTAATATTATTTTGAAATCAAACGAGTGGGTGGTGCTATAATACATCTCACCGTTGCTTATTTGGAAACAAAAATTATGATGGATCTACCAAAAACAATGGTTGGTCATATTCCACAGGACTTGCATCTTCCACCAATATTTTTACAATTTTGCCTTTTACTTCACTTTCTATTTCATTAAAAAGTTTCATTGCTTCTATTATACAAACGACTTTACCGGAGGTGACTTCGTCTCCAACGTTTACAAATAATGGTTTATCTGGTGCTGATGAGCGATAGAAAGTGCCGATCATTGGGCTTTTTATAGTAATTAAGTTATCAGCTTTAGGAGCTGCAACTGGTGCTGCTGCAACTGGTGCATTTGCGGTAGCGGCTGGAGCTGCTTGTGGCGCAGGTGCGTTATATTGTGGTGCTGCACCTTGCGTATATATTTTTTGTGAAGGGTCTTTTTTTTGCTTGATGGTAATTTTAGTTCCATCTTCTTCAATTGTTATTTCTCCGATGGAAGTTTTGTTGATGAGTTTTACCAACTCCTGAATTTGCTTAATGTCCATAATAGTTTGTTAGATGGTTATTGCAATATTGAAACGGGCGGCTAAGATAGGGAAATCAACAAAGAAATGACAAAGTAATATTTCAGAAAAAGGCTCAAAAACCTTGTTTTTTTATGGAAAAGTGACAGAATTTGGTATTTTTTGCCCAGAAATGCATTTTTTTCAGTTTTTAAAATTAATAAGCTACTTTAATAAAAAATGGATAATTACCTTCGTAACTATCCATTTTTAAATTAGTACTTTTTAAATTAACTTTTTACTCTCTCTACATATTCACCGGTTTTTGCAAGAATTCTAATCAACTCTCCTTCGTTTACAAAAAGAGGAACATTTACCGTTGCACCAGTTTCAACAGTACAAGGTTTTAGGGTTTTGGTTGCGGTATCACCTCTCATTCCGGGCTCACTGTATGTAACCAATAAAACTATTTTATCAGGTAATTCTACAGCCATTGGCAGATCTGTTTCACCATTTATTGATACAGAAACTTCCTGCCCGTCTTTTAAAAATCTTGGCGCATCAATCATCGTTTCTGCAACGGTTATTTGCTCAAAAGTCTCAACATCCATAAAACTATAACCTGTGTCGTCTTTGTATAAATATTGGTAAGCTTTCTTTTCTACTCTAACAGGGAAGATAGTTTCGCCAGAGTTCCATGTTTGTTCAATGGTGCGTGAATTATCTACGCCTTTAAGTTTAGCCCAAACTTTTGCGGCAGAGCGAGCCGTTTTATTTTGCCCGAAATCAATCACTGTGTATAAACTTCCGTCTACTTTAATAATTAAACCTGAGCGAATATCTTGTGTAGTTGCCATTATAGCTGTTTTTTTGTTGGTTGCAAAAGTAGTGGAAAAAACTCCATTTAAACCAACCTTCAGGTTTCGAAGAAATGAAACCGAGCGTGTTCAATCAAAAATTTTAAGATTTAAATTCTACAATATATTTGCCCATTAAAATTTCATTATGGATCAAATAACTCTTGGAATCGGCACAAGATTGCAACACACATTGTATGGACCTGGTGTAATCGTCAGCGTTAAATATGCTACTTATATAATTTCATTTATTGACAGCGGTATAAAAGAAATAGATAAGGCTGATGACAAGTTGGAAGAAATAATACCGGAAAATGTGACTGAAGGAATAGAAACCGCATCCGAAGTTGAAAAATCGCTGCTGAAGATTTTAAAGATGTGGGGTGGAGTAGGAGAAACAGTTCCTCTTGGCGATAAATGGCTTGGTGG
>JBBREY010000080.1:0-12287 GCA_038225275.1 Chitinophagales bacterium
TTGAAATTTGGTTTATAACATAAACTACTCTACGTTTGTATAAATTATTAATGAAATGAAATCTCTACTAACACTTTTTACTTGTTTTTGCAGTTTGTTTGCTGCAGCTCAGGTAACAATATCAGGTAAAGTAACCGACAATAAAAATCTGCCAATTAAGGGAGTCAGCATTACAATTGTTGATTCGTATGATGGTAGTACATCTGACTCATTAGGCAATTTCTCCTTTTCAACTACTGAAACTGGGACTAAAACTTTAAATGCCACAATGTCAGGATATTCTGTGTTTAACTCAAAAATCGATATTGGAAATACTCCAATAAATGTAAGTATTTCAATTAAAGAATTGATAACTGAGTTGAATGCTGTGACTATTACGGCAGGTTCGTTTGAAGCCAGCGATAAGAAAAAGGGTACTGTTCTCACTTCTTTAGATGTAGTGACAACTGCCGGAAGCCAAGGCGAGATAACTGGAGCGTTAAAAACTTTGCCAGGAACGCAGCAAGTGGGGGAAAGCGAAGGTTTATTCGTTAGGGGTGGTTCAGCTACCGAAAGCAAGATTTTTATAGATGGAAGCCTTGTAAATAACTTTTTTTACAGCAGTTTACCTGGTTTAGCCACTCGTGGTCGCTTTAATCCGTTTTTATTTAAAGGAACTGTTTTCTCAACAGGCGGCTATTCAGCATTGTATGGGCAGGCTTTATCAGCCGCTTTAATACTCGAAAGTGCAGATTTGCCTGAAAGAACTCAAGCCGACCTTAGTTTATCAGCCATCGGCGTTGGAGGGGGTATTCAAAAATTAGCAAAAAATAAAAAAGCAGCTTGGGGTGTGTCATATAGTTACACGAACCTGGCCTTGGCTTTTGCTGTAATTAAGCAAAAAGTAGATTTTTTTAAAACACCGGTTTATCACCAAGGCGATGCAAATTTTAGAATAAAAACTAAAAATGGTGGATTTGTAAAGTACTACGGTTATGCAAGTTGGAACCAAACAGGCATTCGTAATCCTGATATAGATTCTGTGCAACTTAAAAACGCCTTTAATATTGAGAATTTAAATACATTTCAAAATATTAGTTGGAGAGAAAATATTGGAAATGGCTGGAAAGCAAATACAGCATTAAGTTTTAGTACCAACAAAGATGATATAGGCAATGAGTTGCTTAATAGTGAAAACCAAAAGCAACAATTTTTTTCACCTTCGGGCTATGCAGGCAAAAACTTTTCTCTGGTAAACAAAGCCCAATATGCACAGGCAAAAGTTGTGTTGGAGAAAAGATTGAAAGGAATTAATACACTTAGGTTTGGCTCTGATTATTTCTACAGCAAAGAAAAAACGGCTTACACATTGTTCGATGGCACTAAGTTTAATGATATTGTAAATGATAATTTGTATGCCGCTTTTGCCGAGACTGACTTATATATAACTAAAGATCTTGCATTAAAAGCAGGAGGGAGATTAGAGCATTCCGAGCAAATTGGGAAATGGAACGTTGCTCCTCGAGCTTCTGTAGCTTACAAGTTTAAAGATAAAAGCCAGCTTTCTTTTGCTTACGGTATTTTTTACCAAAATCCTGAGAGGAAATATTTGCCTGTCTTAAATAACAATGTTGGTTACTCAAAAGCAACTCATTATATTTTACAATACCAGGTTGCAAAAAACAGCCGAATATTTAGAACAGAAATGTTTTACAAAAATTACGATGCGTTATATAAAACTGTAGTTAATAATGCTGGTAGAGAAGTAGCGGCGAACAACGACGGTTTCGGTTATGCTAAAGGTGTTGAGGTATTTTGGCGAGATAAAACAACGATAAAAAATCTCGATTACTGGGTATCTTATTCATACCTCGATACCAAAAGAAATTACCTAAACTATCCAGGCTCTTTAACACCATCTTTTGCAGCTAGCCACACGGCATCTTTTGTAGCTAAAAAGTTTGTTACTCCATGGAAAACCGGTTTTAATATGAGCTATAGTTTTGCAAGCGGTCGCCCGTATTATAACCTGCGTTATGACAATGCACAAAGCAAGTACACAGTAAAAGAAGAAGGTAAAACGATCAACTACAACAGCCTGAGTTTTAGTATGAACTACTTACCAAACATTGGTAAGACAAATAAAAAAACATTTATAGTATGGGTTCTTTCTTTAACGAATGTGCTTGGGCAAGAACAAATTTTTAGTTACAATTTTTCATCGATCAATAATAATAAAGTGGCTGTTATTCCTCCTTCAAAAAGATTTTTATACATAGGATGTTTCTTAAGTTTTGGTATTGATAGAACACAGGATGCCATTAATAATAATTTATAAATAGATGATGATGGACGATAGAGGATAGACAATAGACGATGGATGGTAGACGATAGACAGTAATTGAAATAAATATTTTGAAATAATTAATTAAATAAAATTAAAACCTAAACAATGATAAACGAACTACAACCACAGAACGACAAAGATGCAGCACTTTGGGAAATAGCAAAAAAGCGTGCAAACTTTAAGAAATCATTTCTTACGTATGCTATCATAAATATTTTTTTATGGGCGCTATGGTTTTTTAATGGTAGTTATTTTAGATGGAACAACAGCGATTGGCCTTGGCCATTATGGGTTACGCTTGGTTGGGGTTTAGGCATTGCCTTTCAATATAGAGATGCTTATTTAGCACCCAAGTCAAATGCAATTCAAAAAGAATACGATAAACTTAAAAACAACATTTAATTTTTAAAAATAACTAAACATGAAAAAAATAATTTTAGTCTCCATTCTAACTTTTTTTGCTTTTATAACATTCGCACAAAGTGAAAAATATACAGGTGCTATGAAAAAAAATATTGCCTTAATAGATTCTGCTTTTGCAAAGCCTGATAATCTTTTAAGTCTTGCAAATACGTTTGAAAGAATTGGAACATCTGAAAAAGTAGAATGGCTTCCATTTTATTATGCTGCATTATGTAGGGTTAATTATGCGTTTATGCAGAAAGATCCATCAGGCAACGATCCTATTGCAGAGAAAGCTACCATGCTAATAAATACGGCAGATTCATTAATGCCTAGCAATTCAGAAATTAGCTGTCTTAAGAGTATGATTGCCAGCGCACAAATGATGGTAAATCCACAACAACGTTACATGCAATATGGTGCGACTAGCCAAAAGGAATTGCAAAAAGCAATGCAGCAAGATCCAACAAACCCAAGGCCATACATGCTTAAGGGCCAAGGTTTAAAATATACGCCTGAGAACTTTGGGGGTGGTTGTAAAACTGCCATGCCACAACTAGAGATAGCGATGGAAAAATTTAGTGCATTTAAACCCGCGTCAGAAATTTACCCTAACTGGGGTAAAGGTTATACTGAAGGTATTATTAAAGAGTGCAAATAAACAGCTCACCACTTAACTATTATTATGGAAGATGTATTTGATGAAAAGCAGAGCCTCGAGTTAATTGCTGGGATGATTAATAAGGCTAAAAATAAATTTACAGAGTCAGGTACACTTTATTTGGTTTGGGGTATAGCTGTATTGGTTTGTAGCATTGCGCATTTTATTTTATGGCATTTCTTTCATTATAAGCAAGCTCACTATGTTTGGTTTTTTACATGGCTTGTTTATATCTACCAGGCTATTTTTTTAGCTAAGAAAAAAAAGAACCAAAAAGTAAGAACATATACGGATGAAATTTTGGGATATGTATGGATATGTTTTATTTTTTGTTTTTTCGTCATGATTTTTATACTGCTGTACAACAGAAAATTTGACCTTATTTATTCTGCAATTTTAGTTTTATATGCTATCCCAACATTTTTATCAGGTGCTATTTTAAAGGTAAAATCATTATTAATTGGTGGTATTTGTTGCTGGGTTTTAGCGTGCATCAGCGTGTTTATAAGTGTAGAATTTCATCTGCTTTTAATTAGCACAGCTGTTTTATTGGCGTGGATAATTCCTGGCATTAACTTAAGAAATAAATATCTAGCTCAGACTAAACCTGCGCATAATCTTTAATAATTTACAATGATGGAATCAGAATACAATAGGGAAGCTGCTCCCACCCACCAGCAAAGTTTAGATCTCATAAATGAGATGATAAGCAAGGCTAAAAAAAGTTACACTAGTAAGGGTATTGCATCTATGGTTTGGGGATCACTAATTACTTTTTGTGGCTTAGTAAATTGGGTGGAAATACATTTTAAAAAAGATTTTGGAGATGTTTGGTTGTTGACATTAATAGCACTTATTCCTCAAATTTATTTTTCTATTAAAGAAAAGAGAAGTAAAAATTTTATTTCACACAATGAAATTGCTACAAACTACGTCTGGATAGCTTTTACATTATCTATGTTCATTACGTCCTTCTATTTTTCTTATTTCATTAAAGGCAATATTACTCCGTTAATCATGATGCTTTTTGGCATTCCAACATTTATTATTGGAGGTATGCAAAATTTTAAACCCATGATTTTTGGTGGCATTTTTTGTTGGGTAATGAGTATTGTTTCCATGCATAGTGCTGATGAGATAGATGTTTTGCTAATGGCTGCCTGTGGTTTATTTGCATGGTTAATACCGGGTATTATTTTGTGGAGACGTTATAAAAAAAGTATGGTTGCTCATGTTTAAAGACCTCGATCCCATACTACATTCTCAATTGCGGCTTGCTGCTATCAGCATTCTTATAAGCGTTAAGGAGGCAGAGTTTACTTTTATACGAGAGCAAACAGGTGCTACGGCAGGTAACCTAAGTGTTCAATTAAACAAATTGAAGGAAGCAGGGTATATAGAAATAACAAAACAGTTTAAAAACAATTATCCATTAACCGTTTGTAAAATAACTCCCAAAGGTATTTTGGCTTTTGAAGAATATGTAAAAGCCTTGCGTAGCTACATGCCTGAAAATAATAAATAAAAATAGTGCCGCTGTTAGGGAAGCGGCACTTGGAGGTAAATTCATAGAAAAAAAATGATACTATGAATTTGTATAGGAAACTATTTAAAAAGTACAAATTTTGTTGAGGATGTTTTCTTTTTCACAGTCATGCGCACTGTGTATGTTCCCTCGGCTAAACTTAATGCGTCCTGCATACAAACAGCGTTTGAGCCTTTCTTAATTTCACACTTAAATGCATTTACCTCTTTCCCTTCAGCATTTAAAATCAAAACATTTGCTCGTATATTTTTTTTGTATGTATTGGTTAATCTTATTTCTAACTTAGAAGTAATGGCATTAGATCCTATTTTTATCTCATCTGATAAAGAACCAGCAAAGGTTGCGTTAGTAAAAACAAAACTGAATAATATAAAAAGTAATGACTTCATTGTGTGCTCGCTATTATTTAGGAGGCTTATCACAGAAAAATTGGAGAAAATTATTAGGTCCACAGATTTGTTAAATCGTCTGTATTGTAAAAGTAGGATTATTTCTATTATCGATACGTATTTGTACGTATTTATTTTTAAAAATACTTTATTTTCTATTTTTGTAGGGTAATTTCGCAGGATGAATGTGATGTTGCAGGTAAATGATTTGTCAAAGAATTTTAATGATTTTCAAGCGGTAAAAAACCTCTCGTTTACTGTAAACGAAGGTGATGTGTATGGTTTTTTAGGACAAAATGGTGCAGGCAAATCAACCACACTTCGCATGTTGCTCAAGCTTATTAAGCCCACCTCAGGCGAAATTATATTTTCAGGAAAAAATATTGAAGGTGACGACAATGAAATGCTTAAGCAAACAGGTGCCATTATTGAAAGACCTGATATGTATAAGTATTTGTCAGCCTACGATAATCTTTACATTTTTGCTAAAATGAGCGGTATTAGAACTACCCGTAAACTTATAATGGACCAGCTTGAAATGGTTGGTTTGGCAGACAGAGCACAAAGCAAAGCAAAAACTTACAGCCAGGGGATGAAGCAAAGACTAGGTATAGCAGTCGCACTTGTACATTCACCCAAATTGATAATTTTAGATGAACCTACAAATGGTCTGGACCCACAAGGGATTGCAGATATGCGCAATTTGATTTTAAGGTTGAGTAGAGAAATGGGCAAGACAGTAATTGTGTCCTCTCATTTACTCAGCGAAATTGAATTGGTTGCAAACAGAATGATCATCATTCATAAAGGAGAAAAAATTGTGGAAGGCGAGGTCGCTACATTGTTAGACCCTGCCGATACAGTTGTTGAAATAAATACAACGGATAACACGGCAGCATTTGCACGATTGCAACAAACACAGTGGAACGAACGTACTACCAAAACCAATAAAAATTTGAGAATTCGTACCAATAAAAATGAGGTGCCCCAAATTATTAATACGCTCACAGGCGCAGGTATAAATCTGCTTGGCGTACAGCCACGCCATTCTCTGGAAGATTATTTTTTATCACTCACAAACAATGATACACATGTGGAGCCTTTTACAAATTGAGTTATACAAAATATCTAAAAGGCCAAGAACATACATCGCATTTATAGCAATTGCAGGTATTGTGCTTATTATACAGGCTGCCTTCAAAGCCGATCCTGGTTACTTAAATATTTTATTACAGAACGTTGGCGATACTTTTGAAGTTGACAAGGGCAAAATAATCAATGGTTATTTTATGTGTTACATGATACTGAACACCTTGTTAATTCAGGTTCCAATACTTGTAGCATTGGTTGCAGGCGATGCAATTAGCGGTGAAGCAAATATGGGCACGCTTCGTTTATTGCTTACAAAACCAATAAGCCGCACAAAAATTATTGGCGTTAAATTTTTAGCCTCCGTAATTTATACAGTTGCACTCTTGGTATTTATGGCTTTGCTGGCATTGTTTCTAAGCATGGCAATTTTTGGTACAAACGATCTGCTGGTTTTTAGAGCAAAAGATACCGAGTCTCAGATTTTACAAATCACGCAAGATGATGTGATGTGGCGGTACCTCGCTGCTTTTATTTATGCAGCCATTGCGTTAACTGTCATTGCAGCACTTGCTTTGTTTCTATCAGTCTTTGCAGAAAATTCTATCGGGCCAATTGTTGCCACTGTTTGTATTGTAATTGTGTGTACCATTATTTCAAACCTTAATATTCCAATCATCGACAGAAATGTAAAACCATGGCTCTTTACATCGTATCTCGTTGGCTGGAAAGGCTTTTTTTATATAGCCATAGATGAAGACAATGTGCCCATACGAGGCAGTATGGAAAACTGGCCTGCTATCAGGAACAGTCTGTTAATTCTTTTAGCACATATTGGCGTTTTTTTTGGAGGAGCAGTATGGTTTTTTAGGCGAAAAGATATTCTAACATAAAGATATCGGCTAATCATTTTTTACAAAAATTATTAGCCGAGCAAAAATAGCAGCTATGTTCAGCTTCGGTAGCGTCGCACGTTTCATCTTTAGCTATCAATTAAACTTTACTGAATTTTCTATTCTGTGAAAATGCTTTTAAATCTGCGAGCAAAAACAATCAGCAGCAGCAAAATCTAAAATAGTATGAAAAAAATATCAATCATATTCCTTCTTATCTGCAGCATTAAAGCATCTGCGCAGCAAGATATAAATGCACTTCTTGCAAAAGCAAAGTCAACAATAGAATCTGTAAATGACTACAAGGCATCAGGACGTATGAAAACCAACGTCGCTTTTCTAAAAGTTCCTATTGCCAACGTGAGCGTGTATTTTAAAAAGCCCAACAAGCTAAAAGTAAAGAGTGAAAAAGGTATTTCATTTATACCAAAAGGCGCAGTAAGCATCAATCTTACCAACTTAACAGGTACAAATAAATTTACTGTTATAGATGCAGGAACAGATAAGATTGACGGTAAAATAGTAAGAGTTGCAAAGCTTTTACCAACAGATGATAACAGTGATGTTGTGTTAAGTACCGTCTACATTGACGAAGCGACAAGCCTTATTAAAAAAGCAAAAACCACCACAAAAGACAATGGTACTTACGAGCTGGAAATGACTTATGGTAAATATGCTTCTTTCGGTTTGCCTGATAAAATTATTTTCTCTTTTAATGCTAAAGACTACAAACTACCTAAAGGAATAACGTTTGATTTTGATGATGGTGCTGCGCCAGCTGCAACGGATAAATTAAAAGGCAAAAAAGGAAGAGCAGAAATTACTTTTAGTAATTATGTGGTAAATAAAGGTGTGGACGATACGTTGTTTAAATAGATTTTCTATTTAGTCCAGAATTATTTTTTCATCGACAGCATTTCTTAATACAAAAGCACTTCTCTTTTTAAGCGGGCTTGAATGTTGGTCTTTTATTTCCTTTTTCATATTCACAATATCAACACATTTAAATATAGCTTCTCTAAAGGAAGCTTCATCAGCTATTCCTTTACCCGCAATATCAAATGCTGTTCCATGGTCAGGTGATGTGCGCACCCCTTCAATACCGGCAGTATAATTAATACCTTCACCAAATGCAAGTGACTTAAATGGAATCAACCCTTGATCATGGTACAACGCCAACACACAGTCAAATTTTTCGTGGCTGCCTCTAGCAAAAAAAGCATCAGCACTGTATGGCCCAAAACAAAGAATCCCTTTTTTGTTGGCTTCTTCAATTGCAGGCTTTACTACCTCAATTTCTTCTTTACCAACAAGCCCATCGTCGCCGGTATGAGGGTTTAACCCGAGCACAGCAATTTTTGGTTTATTAATTCCAAAATCTTTTTTCAGTGAATCGTTTATTATTTTAAGCTTTCCTATAATATTATCTTTTGTAATAAACTGCGCAACATCTTTTATGGCCACATGTTCTGTAAGTAAGGCTACTTTCATATTATCTGCAACCATCATCATGGCAACATCCTTTACGTCAAATAAATTTTTTAAAAATGGTGTATGGCCCGTATAATTAAATGCTTCGCTCTGTATATTTTTTTTATGGATTGGTGCCGTCACAAGTCCATCAATCATATTTTCTTTTAAAGCACCAGCTGCAGTTGTAAGACTGAGTAGCGCATATTTTCCACCTGTTTCATTTAGGTCACCAGGTGTGACAGCAACATCTTCTTCCCAGCAATTGTAAACGTTAACCTGTTTGGTATTTATGCGGCTTGAGTCTTTAGCAATATTAAAAGTAATATTGTTTTCTGGAAGCGTTTTCCTGTAAAAATTAAGCACTTTATTGTTTGCAAAAATTACTGGTGTACAAATATCCAGCATCCTGCTGTCGCTGAATGTTTTTACAATAATCTCGGGTCCAATTCCATTAATATCTCCGCAGCTAATTCCTATAATCGGCTTAAATTCATTCATGCTCATCGTTTAATTAATTACGTATTTATACCTTTTTCAGGTATAACTAATAGTTTTCTACTTTTAAATTTCAAACAAATTCATTGTTATTAAGTAAAAGTTCTACAAAATAAGTTACTGTAAAGTTCGTTTTTACATGTGTATAGACGAAATTAAAATCAATAATTATTTCGTGTAATTATTCTGTAATATCAAATCAAAATTATGCGTATTTTTTATTTAATTACCGCTTTTTGTTTTAGTGCTTTTACTACGATTGCCCAAGGGACTTCGGGTTTTAGTGGAACAGGCGCAAATGTTGATGTCGACAATTACCAAATTTATTGGAGAATAAATCCTGACAGTTTAAAAGGAATAAAGGGTATTGTAAAAATTAAATTCAAAACAACTGTTGCTAATGTATCAACTGTTTCGTTTGATTTAGGTAATTCAATGGTTATAGACAAGCTGGAAAGAGGTGCTAATGTACTTTCTACACCAACAATAAGTGGTAATAAATTTACGGCTGCGCTTGGTACGACGCTTGCCGCGATTGGCACCCGAGATTCTGTTACAGTTACCTATCATGGTGTACCTCCTAGTGTAAGCGCCTTTGGCGGCGCTATTGGTTTTCAAAAAACAACGGATCCTGCTCGTAATGCGGCTTATGTTTCTACAAATTCATTGCCTGCGTACCGCGAAACAACAGGTGCGGGAAATACCACATATACTCTGGCTGAATCTTACGAAGATAGAGATTGGTGGCCTTGCAAAGCAGACATGCAGGATAAGGCAGATACTATAGATATAAGTGTGAATGTTCCTTGGTTGAAAACAAGCGCTACAGATACATTTTGGGTAGCTACAAACGGAACTTTAGTAGATTCTGTTATTAATGCAGGGGATAAATCAAGAACTTTTACTTTTATAAATAGGTATCCAATGGCTACATACCTCGTAGGATTGAGTATTGCGAGGTATAATAGGTATTACAGAGGCAGTGTAAATATTGGAGGTTTTAATGTACCAGTTGTTTATTATTTGTTTGCCGGCAAAACTGATTATACTCCTATTTTAAACGCCATGGATAAAGTAACAGAACTTCTTCAGCAGTTTAGTTTGAAATTTGGCGATTATGGTTTTTTAGATAAACTTAGAGGTGGTAAACATGGTTTCTATGAAGGCTTAGGAACGTTTGGGGGAATGGAGCATCAGACTTTTTCGGCGATATCCACTAATTCTCTTACTAATTTACCTCTTCTTGCGCATGAGTTATCCCATCAATGGTTTGGTGATAAAATAAGCTTCGGCAAATGGAATGATTTGTGGCTGGCAGAAGGGTTTGCAAAGTACAGCGAATCTTTAGGACCTGAACTAGTTTCAGGAATGGGATATACCGCATTTTCTGAAAGAAGCACTATAAAAAGTAATGCCCTTGCCGAAGCCGCATCCACTTTTATACCTGATACTTATATAGTAAATTCTGATTCTATTTGGGCATCAAAAGCAGCAGGAACTGCCTACAGTAACAGTGTGTATGTTAGAGGTGCAATGGTTGTTTCAATGCTTCGTACACTTGCAGGCGACACGAAATTTTTTAATATTTTAAAGGAGTATCAAACAAGGGCATCCCTCCAATTTAAATCGGCAACAACTGATACATTATCAAAAATCTTCAGCGATTCGCTTGGTGTTGATCTAACTCAATTTTTTATAGATAATGTCAAGGGTACTGGCTATCCAAAAAATGATGTTTACTACACTCAATATCACGGAAATTACGATTCCATTTATTTAAAAGTAAAAACACAAACAACCGGTAAGCCTTCTAGCGCTTCTTTTCAACAACCGATAGTTGTACATCTTAAAAAAACTACGGTTCCTATAAGGGATACCACAATTGTATTTTTTGATTGGAGAGGTTTAGTTTCAAAAGCGGGTAGTGGCTCATTCGGACCAAAATTAGATTCAGTAGGTTACAGGTTATTATTTAGGCCAGACACATATCTCGTAGATGATAGTGCACAAACCTTGTCATCATTAAATACCATAACAGGCATAGATGCGCTTGCAACAAATGTATTAGACCTCAGAATAATAGACTTTACTGTAAAACCATTCGAAGGTTATAATGCGGCAGTGCTTTTATTAGATGATAATTCTATTAATTCAGATATAATATTAGAACGCTCTGCAAACGGTATTAATTTTGAAAATATTGCTGTCATGTTGTTACAAGCTAGCACCAGCTTATCTAAAAAATATCTCTTCAATGATGTCCAACCATTGGAGACCAATAACTATTACAGAGTTAAATATAAAAATACAGCAGGGATATATTTATTTTCTAAAATTATAAAAATCAGATCAGTTAAAATGTCGTCTTTCAGCATTATTAGTAATCCTGTTAAAGATGTATTGCAGATAAGAACTGCTGATGCACAAGGGAAAGACCTTACAGTAACCATTTATGATGAAACTGGGAAGTTAGTTAAAGGCAGTGTCATATACAAAGCTCCATCAATTTCTGAAGTATCGGTCGCAGGGCTACATGCAGGAGTTTATATATTAAAAATTACAATTGTTAACGGCACGCCACAAAATTTAAATTTTTTAATAAATTAAAATAATATGATTTCTCAAAATGCCTCTTCTCGTGAAAAAGAAGGGGCATTTTTATTGTACTTTTACGCCATGTACAGGCTAAAAAAATCGCTAGGGCAACACTTTTTAAAAGATGAATTAATAATAAAAAAAATTGCAGATGCACTCAACGATCATTCATTTATAAATTTATTAGAAGTTGGACCAGGTGGTGGAGCACTCACCAAAGAATTAATAAAAATTGAAAATATAAATTTTAAAGCCGTAGAACTGGATGATGAAAAAGTACCGTTGTTAAAAAAATGGTACCCCGTATTGGAAGATAAAATTATACACCAGGATTTTTTAACGATCGAAAAGCCTTTCGACGAAAAATTTACCATCATCGGAAATTTCCCTTACAATATTTCAACAGAAATTTTATTTA
>JBBREY010000081.1:0-11780 GCA_038225275.1 Chitinophagales bacterium
TGTTAGGTATCTTAAAAATATAAAGGGATATCGCATTGAAAAAATATTAAAATAACTTAACAAAAGAGAACAATGGTTACTGATCCGATAGCAGATTATTTAACAAGAATTAGAAACGCACAAATGGCTAATCACCGTATCGTTGAAATTCCTGCAAGTAATTTAAAGAAGCGCATTACTGAAATTTTATACGATAAAGGTTATATCCTTAAGTATAAGTTTGAAGAAGATAAAAAGCAAGGTTTAATTAAGATAGCATTGAAGTATGATGCTACTACCAAATTACCTGCTATTCAAAGTTTAGAAAGAGTTAGCCGTCCAGGTCTTCGTACTTATGCTAAGCCAGGTGAGTTTAAAAGAGTTAAAAACGGTTTAGGTGTAGCTATTATTTCTACTTCTAAAGGCGTAATGACAGACAAAGAAGCAAACGTTCAAAATGTGGGTGGAGAAGTTCTTTGCAACATTTATTAATAAAACCGCGACAAGCATTTGAAAATGGTGCTTGTTGTTTTAGAATGATAATTAAGCCCTACTATACAGGCTGAACACTTTCGAAATACATTTTTAATTTTTTAAGCTTACAAATTTTAAATTATGAGTCGTATAGGAAAAAAGCCGGTTGAGATTCCACAAGGAGTTACTATCAGCTTGAATAAAAATAACGAGGTTTCTGTAAAAGGGCCTAAAGGTGAGTTGAAGCAAAATATTGATCGAGATATTATCGTTGAGATCAACGACAATATCGTTGAGTTTAAAAGACCCACTGATCAGATTCGCCACCGTGCTATGCATGGTTTGTATCGCTCGTTAATCAATAATATGGTGAAAGGTGTTACAGAAGGTTACACAAAGCAATTAGAACTTGTGGGTGTTGGTTACAAAGCTGCAAACACAGGAAATATATTAGATCTTTCTTTGGGTTACTCTCACAATATTTTGGTTGAGATACCATCGGAATTGAAAGTGAGTACACTACAAGAAAAAGGTAAAAATCCAATTATCACGTTAGAAAGTATCGACAAACAATTATTGGGTGCTGTTAGTGCAAAAATTAGAAGCTTGCGTAAGCCTGAGCCGTACAAAGGAAAGGGTGTTAAGTTTGTAGGTGAAGTTCTAAGAAGAAAAGCAGGTAAGTCAGCAGGTAAGTAATTATAAAATTCAATTTTTTCTCGGCAGCATCGAGAAATACAAAATAAAATAAGATGAACAATAAATCACAAGCAAGACAAAAGATTCGCTATCGCATTCGTAAGAAGGTAAACGGTACAGCATCTACTCCACGCCTTGCTGTTTTTAGAAGCAATTCTGATATATACGCACAATTGATTGATGACGAAACAGGAACTACCATTGCAGGTGCTTCTTCTCGCCAAAAAGACATCACTGCACAATCAGCTCCAAAAGTTGAGAAGAGTAAAATGGTAGGTGAAGCAATAGCGAGAAAAGCTGTTGAGCTTGGAATAGAAAAAGTTGTTTTTGATCGTAGTGGTTATATTTATCACGGACGTATTAAAGCAGTAGCTGAAGGAGCAAGAGAAGGTGGATTGAAATTCTAGTTTCCGCAACAAAATTCTAAAAATCGAAAATACAGATAATGTCAAACGTAATTGTAAATAAATTGAAGGCCGGTGATCTTGAGTTAAAAGAAAAAGTTGTTGCGATCAACCGTGTAGTGAAAACTACAAAAGGTGGTCGTGCATTCAGTTTTTCAGCTTTGGTGGTAGTTGGAAATGGTGCTGGTGTGGTAGGTCATGGTTTGGGTAAAGCTAAGGAAGTACAAGAGGCTATAACAAAAGGAATAGAAGATGCAAAAAAGAATTTAATAAAAGTTCCTATAATGCATGGTACTATACCTCATGATCAGCTAAGCAAAGAAGGGGCTGCTAAAGTTCTTATAAAGCCAGCTGCACATGGTACGGGTGTAATTGCAGGAGGAAGTATGCGTGCTGTGTTAGAAGCTGCAGGTATTACAGATATCCTTGCTAAAAATTTAGGTTCAGCAAATCCTACAAACGTAGTGAAAGCAACTTTTAAGGCATTGGCAACTTTACGTGAACCAATTGCTATATCAAGAACACGTAACATTTCTTTAAAGAAAGTTTTTAACGGATAAAATTAGTATCAGGTATCAAGATACAAGGTATTAGATAAAAAAAATTCTAATGAAAAAAGTAAAAGTAACTCAGGTTAAAAGTATAATCGATAGATCTGAGCGTCAAAAAAGAACAATGCAGGCATTGGGTCTTACTAAGATGCACAGAACAGTTGAGAAAGAAGCTACCCCTCAAATTTTAGGAATGATTACGAAAGTTAGTCATTTGATAAAAGTTGAAGAAGTATAAATAAATTTGCGAGTTTGCTGTAAGGCAAATTTGTCAATTATATAATCCTGCTATTTGCACAATTGCAAATAAGTGTATTTTAAAAAAGCGAGCCCCGATTGCTTTCGAGGCGTAAGTAAAAAACAAAAGCATTATGAATTTACATTCTCTTAGGCCTGCAAAAGGCGCAACACACAAAGCCATCAGAATCGGACGTGGTGAGGCAAGTGGTAAAGGTGGTACATCTACAAAAGGTAATAAAGGTGGACAAAGTCGTGCGGGTTACAAAAGTAAGCCTGGTTTCGAAGGTGGTCAAATGCCGATACAACGTCGTGTTCCAAAGCGTGGTTTTAAAAATATTAACCGTGTTGAATATGTAGCTCTAAACATTGGTAAGATCGATCATTATGCGGAAAAATATGGTATTACAGAATTTAGCTTAGCTAATTTGTATGTCAATGGTTTAATAAGTCAAAATGACAACGTTAAGCTTCTTGGTAATGGTGAAATAACAGGTAAATACACTTTTAAGGTTAATGCAGTGAGCGAAAAAGCAAAAGCAGCAATCGAAGCAGCAGGTGGAACTGTGGAAATAGTAAAATAAATTACCGATATTTACCCGACGCATTTAAATATGCGTCTTTTCTTTTTAGTGCATCACAAAAACCGAAATTAATTCTGTGAAGAAGTTTATAACCACACTTAAAAATATCTGGAGTATTGAGGATTTGCGTAAAAAAATAATATTCACTTTAATATTATTATTTATTTACCGCCTTGGTTCTTTTATAGTACTACCTGGAATAGATCCTAACAAACTTGCAAACCTAAGCAATAACTCAAAGGGTGGAATGTTGGGTTTGCTTGATGCATTTGTAGGGGGAGCTTTTTCAAAAGCCTCTATTTTTGCATTGGGAATTATGCCATACATTTCGGCTTCCATCTTTATGCAGCTAATTACCATTTTGGTTCCTCAAATGGCTAAGGTTCAAAAAGAGGGTGAAAGTGGCAGAAAGAAAATTAATCAATGGACACGTTATTTAACTGTTGCAGTTACAGCTTTCCAGGCAGCTGCATATATTGGGTACCTTAAAAGTCCGGGAAATGTTGAAGCTCTTATACCAGCATACGGAAATTTCTTTTGGATATCTACGGTAGTAATTTTGACTGTAGGTACTTTATTCGTAATGTGGTTAGGTGAAAAAATAACTGACAAAGGTTTAGGTAATGGTACTTCTATCATTATCATGGTTGGTATACTTGCTCGTTTTCCTCAGGCAATTAGAGAAGAATTTAATTCTCGCATTACAATGGGTGCAGGTGGTTTATTGTTGTTGTTGATTGAATTTGTTTTCTTGATAGCTATTATAATGGGCTTAATAATGCTTGTACAAGGTACTCGTAAGGTTCCCGTGAACTATGCCAAGCAAATTGTTGGTAATCGCCAGTTTGGTGGAGCACGCAATTTCCTTCCTTTAAAAGTAAATGCTGCGGGTGTAATGCCTATTATATTTGCACAAGCGATTTTATTTTTTATTGGTTTTGCAATTGGTTTAGGTAAAAGTTCTAACAAAGCATTTTTAAGCGACCATACAAATGTTTGGTACATGCTTATTTACTCAATAGCAGTAATTGCATTTACTTTTTTATATACAGCTCTTATTTTTAACCCGAAGCAAATGGCCGATGAGTTAAAAAGAAATAATGGGTTTATTCCTGGTGTAAAACCTGGTCAACCAACGGCTGATTATATCGGAACAATAATGGATAGAATTACATTACCTGGAGCAATATTATTAGCATTTGTTGGTATACTGCCCGGTCTTTTTCAACTCGTATTTAGAATGCAACAAAACTTTGCAACATTCTTTGGAGGTACTTCTCTACTTATTATGGTGGGAGTTGTGTTGGATACTTTACAGCAAATTGAAACGCAGTTATTAATGCGTCAATATGATGGACTTATGACCGGTGGAAGAATGCAGGGTCGTCAGGCTGTAACATCGGGCATCTAGATTCATAATAATTTTTAAAATTTATATTTGAACCCTGACGATACAATCGTTGGGGTTTCTTTTAATTAAATACATCAATGATACAGTATAAAACAAAAGAAGAAATTGAAATCATGCGTCACAGTTGCTTGTTAGTTGGTAAAACGCATGCAGTTGTAGCAGGTCAATTGAGAGAAGGAATGACAACTACGGAAGTTAACAAAATAGCAGAAGAATTTATATTTGATAATGGAGGCATTCCATCTTTTAAAAATTACAACGGATTTCCTTACGCTACATGTATTTCAGTAAATAACGCTGTAGTACACGGTTTTCCATCAAACACGCCTTTAAAAAATGGTGATATTATTTCGTTAGATATTGGTGTATTTAAAAATGGATTTCATGGTGACAGTGCCTATACTTATGCAGTTGGAGAGATACCTGATGATGTAAAAAAATTACTTAGAGTAACCAAAGAATCTCTTTACTGTGGGATAGATAAGGCAAGGCAAGGAAATAGAATTGGTGATATAGCCTTTGCTATACAAGAACATACCGAAAAGAAAAATGGTTACGGTGTCGTTAGAGATCTTGTAGGTCATGGAGTTGGAAGAAAATTGCATGAAGATCCGCAAGTGCCAAATTATGGGAAACGAGGGAGCAAAGAAAAATTGAAGGCAGGGATGGTTTTGGCAATAGAGCCAATGATAAATATGGGAGTTAAAGAAGTACTTCATTTGGAGGACGGTTGGACGGTGCTAACGAAAGACGGAATGCCTTCTGCACATTTTGAGCATGATGTACATATAACAAAAGATGGTCCCGATATTTTAAGTTCTTTTGAAGAAATAGAAGCAGCTGAAAAGGCTAATAAAAATTTGAGTTGGAGTTATTGAGTGAATTGTCAATTGTAAATATTGAAAAGAATTCTGCACAATAGAATTTGATGCACAGTTTGGAACTGATTTTAGAAAAATATTCATTAATGAAAAACAAGAAACTTGTTGTAATCGGTGGTGGTGCGGCAGGTTTTTTTTGTGCTATAAATGCTGCAAAACTTCAGCCCGAACTTGAAGTAATTATCTTAGAAAAAACTGGAAAACTTTTAAGTAAGGTAAAAGTAAGCGGTGGTGGTAGATGCAATGTTACACACAGTAATTTTAGCATTGGAGATATGATAAAGAAATATCCTAGGGGAGATAAGTTTCTTAAAAAAGCATTCCATCATTTTTTTACGACAGATACTATCAGTTGGTTTTTAGAACGAGGCATTGACACTAAAACAGAGAAAGATGGCAGAATGTTTCCTGTTTCAAATGACTCGCAAACGATTGTAGATTGTTTCTTAAAGGAAGCATCTAAATACAATGTAGAAATTGAGATGAATACTGATGTTGCTGACCTGTATCTCCAAAACAACAAGTGGGTTATCACAACTGCTTTTAATAAAATCATTGAAGCTGATTTTGTATGTATTGCATCGGGAGGGTTTATGAAGATGGCTAACGCAAAATGGCTTTCTATTCTTGGCCATACAATAACTCCGCCTGTACCTTCTTTATTTACTTTTAATATGCCGAGCAATGCTATTACAAAGTTGATGGGATTGTCAGTTGAAAATGTACGCGTAAAAATTTTGGGAGAAAAATTGGAAACTGATGGCCCATTGCTGATAACGCATTGGGGATTTAGTGGACCTGCAGTTTTAAAAATGTCTGCATATGCTGCTCTAATATTGGCAGATAAAAATTATGATTTTACTTCTGTCATAAACTGGTTGCCTCAGTACAATGAAAATACACTTAGAGAAAAGATGCAGTTACTGCGATTTGATATGGCTACAACCAAAATACAGAATAAAAATCCATTTTTATTGCCATCGAGGTTATGGGAGTATCTGTTATTAGAAAGTGGAATCAAGGAAGGAATAAAATGGGCGGATTTGCCTGCGAAGGAACAAAACCTATTAATAAAAAATCTGTGTCTGCAATCTTTTAAGATAAAAGGGAAAACAACTTTTAAAGAAGAGTTTGTAACCGCAGGTGGGATTAATACAGAGGAAATTAATGTGAATACAATGGAAAGTAAATTGCAAAAAAATCTTTTTTTTGCAGGCGAAGTTATTAATGTTGACGGTATAACAGGAGGTTTTAATTTTCAAAACGCTTGGACGACAGGATGGATTGCAGCCAATGCAATTGCCAATAATTCGAGCGTTGCAAACCCTTTTTAACAAGTTATAATTATCTTTTTAGAGGCAAAAAATAATTTCTATTTTTTATGTTTGTAACTTTCTACCTCAATGAAAATACTTGATAAATATATTTTAACTAAATACCTAACTACCTTTTTTTTCTGTATTTTATTATTTACTGCAATTGTGGTGGTGGTAGATATAAGTGAGAAAACTGACAATTTTTCTAAATCAAATTTATCTGCCTACCAAATAATGACCGACTATTATTTTGGTTTTATTCCCAGAATAGATGCGTTGCTTTTTCCTTTGTTTGTTTTTATATCAGTGATATTTTTTACGTCAAAGATGGCTGGTCGTTCGGAAGTAATTGCGGTATTGAGTAGCGGAGTTTCTTATCATAGATTCATCAGACCTTTTCTTGCAGGAGGTATTATTTTATCTCTTATTTTATGGTTTGGCTATCAGTATGTGGTACCTAAAGCAAATAAAAAATGGGGAGATTTTGAAAAGCGCTACATTGATCCAAGCAGCCCTGCCGGTATGAACAACAGTACTTATAAACAGAATGTATATTTTAAATTAGACCAAAACAGTTATGTAGGTATTAGAGGATATGATACAATATCTAAAACAGGAAATGGTTTTTTTATCCAGCGTTTTTCAGAAAATAAATTATTGTACAACTTACGGGCTTCTAATTTTAACTGGGATACAGTTACAAAAAAATGGAAACTAACTGATGTTACTGAGCGCACATTAAACGACATTAATGAAACAGTTACTAAAATGCCTGCTAAGTTTATGAATTTTAATTTTAAGCCAATTGATTTACGTAAAGATGAATATTTAAAAGATCAGATGAGTACGCCGGATTTGGAAGCTTTCATAAAAATGGAAAAAATAAGAGAATCTGACACGGTAAGTTCTTTATTGGTGGAGCGTTACAATAGAGACTCCATTCCTGCATCTGTTATTATACTTACTATCATTGGAACTGTGCTTGCATCCCGTAAAGTTAGGGGAGGCAGTGGTGCGCATATTGCTTTAGGGGTTGTGTTAAGCATGACTTATATACTTTTTAGCAGATTCTCTGTTGTGTTTGCAACAAAAGGAAGCTTCACGCCATTGCTTGCAGCATGGTTACCTAATATTATATTTGGGTTGCTTGCAGTAATATTATACCGAAGAGCCGCCAGCTGAATTTTCTGAATATTAATTTAAATATTCTTTATGAAAATTGCACTTAAATCATTTGTTTAACATTACTTGCGGTCGTAATTTTAAGGGATTTAAGTTTATACGTAATAATCTATTAAGCGCCGCGAAAACTATTTTTTTGCGACGACAATATTACAAATATTTATCACCGAAAATAATTTTTTAAAAATGGGTATAATAAAAGACAGGTTTAAAGCGAAGGCAGATGAAGTGGGCAACGAAATAAAAGAAACGCTGAAAGAGCATGGAGATAAAGTCATTGGAGAAGTAACACTTTCGCAGGTATATCAGGGTATGCGGGGCATAACCGGGCTCGTAACAGAAACTTCGCTATTGGACGCACAGGACGGTATTAGGTTTAGGGGTTATTCAATTCCTGAATTACAGGAAAAATTACCAAAGGCCCCGGGAGGTTCAGAACCTTTGCCTGAGGGTTTGTTTTATTTAATGCTTGTAGGAGAATTGCCAACAGAAGATGATGTACATCATCTTACAAGTGTTTGGCAACGCCGTAGCCATGTACCAAACCATGTGTTTGCAACTATAGAGGCTTTGCCAATAAGCACACACCCTATGACACAGTTTGTGGTAGCTATTATGGCACTACAAACAGAAAGTATTTTTGCAAAGCGATACGCAAAGGGTATGAATAAAAAAGATTATTGGGAAGCTACGTTTGATGACAGCATGGATCTTATTGCAAGGTTGCCTAGAATTGCAGCTTATATATACAGAAGAAAATACAAAGGTGGAGAACACATTCAACCAAATGGATTGCTGGACTGGGCTGGAAATTTTGCACATATGATGGGGTATGAAGATGAAGGGTTTATGGAACTCATGCGCTTATATATGACAATACATGCAGACCACGAAGGTGGAAATGTATCTGCACATACTACCCATTTGGTTGGCTCTGCATTAAGTGATCCTTATTTAAGTTTTGCTGCAGGTATGAATGGTCTTGCAGGCCCTTTACATGGATTGGCTAACCAAGAAGTAATAAAATGGATTCTTGAATTACGTGAGCAAATAGGCAGTGATGCACCTACAAAAGAGCAAATAGCTGCCTATGTTGAGCAAACACTTTCAGAAGGTAAAGTTGTTCCAGGTTATGGCCATGCTGTTTTAAGAAAAACAGATCCTCGTTTTACTGCGCAGATGGAATTTGGGAAGAAACATATGCCTGATGACGCACTTGTGCAAACAGTCTGGAATATCTATGAAGCAGTTCCTCCCATCTTAAGTTCAAAAGCAAAGATTAAAAATCCATGGCCAAATGTTGATGCACATAGTGGCGCATTGCTGTTGCATTATGGCATGAAAGAATATGAATTTTACACCGTTTTGTTTGGTGTATCTCGTTCACTTGGAGTACTCGCAAGTTTGTGTTGGGACAGAGCATTTGGTTTCCCTTTAGAAAGACCAAAGTCTATAACAAACGATCTTGTAAAAAAATGGCTTGAAGGAAAAGACGAAGTCTGGGGAGATTAAATATTGCAACAAATATAAAAATCAATAACAAAAAATGCCTCGAAATATTTCGGGGCATTTTTTTAATTTCCTTTGAATGGTAGCTTTATCAATTTATATTTGCAATCCTCTATAATGGGGAATTAGCTCAGTTGGTAGAGCGCTTGCATGGCATGCAAGAGGTCAGCGGTTCGAACCCGCTATTCTCCACAAACATTGGTGCGGAACCTTGGTTCCGCATTTTTATTTTTAGAAAATTTTGTCGTAAAAAATTGGCGAAAACACGTTAAGAAATTCTTGGTCTTAATAATAATGAAACTAAGTAATTTTATAAGATGGATAAACTTGAAGTTTGGCAACGTGGACCAATAAATGAAATACCTGATTTGTTGCAGCCAGTGGCGCATGCTTTATTGCAGGCATTAGAAGAAGTTGATGAACTAATGAGTGGTTTCCCTGACGAATTATTGTGGCAAAGGCCGGCAAATGTTGCGTCTCCTGCTTTTCATTTGCAACATTTAGCAGGCGTATTAGACAGGGTTTTCACATATGCACGCAACGAACCACTTTCAGCTTTTCAATTGCAACAATTGTATGATGAAGATACACCAACACAACCTGGTGTAAGTGTACAATCATTGTTAGTACGTTTTAAAAGTCAGGTGCAAATTGCATTATTGCAAATAAAAAGTACCGACGAGGCTATTTTAAAAGAGTCAAGAGGAGTTGGCAGAAAGCAACTGCCTTCTACTGTGATAGGTTTATTGGTGCATGCAGCAGAACATACAATGAGGCACGTTGGGCAACTTAGCGTTACCGTTAAAATATTAAAATCAGGTTATGCCAAGGATCTGCACTTACTGTAAATTATTTTTTCAAGATCCCTTATAATTCTTCATTAAATTTTATATTTATTCAAACTTAAAGATGATTTCCAACGATCCTTTACACGGTAAAACTTTGCAATTTATTTTAAAAGAGCTTGTTCATCATTTTGGGTGGGAGCACTTAGCTGCTGAAATAAATATTAATTGTTTTAAAACCAATCCAAGCATTAATTCTTCTCTTAAATTTTTGCGTAAAACGGAATGGGCCCGTAAAAAAGTTGAGAATTTATACATTGATACAATTGCGTAAGTTTTTCCATTACACCTAGAATTTTTTTTATAACTGATAATATTTTGATAACTTTAGTTCGACGATTCACAAAGGTTATTTTAAATATTCAGCACTTGAATTTACAGCCAAGAGATATATTGTTTTTACAGAACAGTGTAGCATATGTAAGAGATGAGCTTGCATATAAAAAATTATTTTTCCATTTTTATTCTCCTTTGCATCGGTTTACTTTTACTATAGTAAAGGATTTTGAAGTTGCAGAAGAGATTGTTTCTGATACCATGATGAAGATATGGGACATGGGTAAAAAACTTGCAACGATAGAGAAACTAGACGCCTACCTCTTTACATCTATAAAAAATGCCTGCTTTAGTTTCCTATCAAAAAAGAATCTTGAATTATCACAGATAGATTCATTGGTAACAAATGCGCTTTCAGACAATGGAAACCCTGAGACACAACTAATCGTTTCAGAAATGGAAAAAAAAATAAACAGTTGTGTGAATGAACTACCACCACAATGTGTGATGGTTTTTAAACTTATTAAGGAAGAAGGTTTTTCTTATAAAAAAGTATCCGGTATTCTTGAAATCTCCCAAAATACGATCGAGACTCATATGAGAATTGCACTGAAACGTATTAAAGTTTCGCTCGATAGCTACCTTTCGGAGAAAATAAAATAAAATATTTTTCTTTCTCTTCACGGTAAGTAGTTTTTATTGAGTCTTTGTTGTAAGAATGAATATTATTTCTGAAAACCAATTTTACAAACTGCTTTCTCTAAAGCTTTCTGGCGATGCCAGTAAAGAGGAACTTCAGTTGCTGTCACAACAGTTAGAAGCAAGCCCCCATTGGCAGTTTCTGTACGATCAAATGATGCAGGCCGGAAGTGTTTATCCTACAGATGATATAGCACAAGCTTACGCAGCTCACATAGTTAAAATGCAGCTGCAGGGGAAACTTGACAATGAAAGTGTACCACAACAGGAAGTAGAAAAAAAATCTTTTAGAAGAATTTTCTATGCGTTAGCCATTGCTGCATCTATCATTGGGTTTTCTTTTTTGCTATATGTGAAAGCTACTTCTCAAGAACCTATAAAAAATTCAATAAATGAGGTGGCAACAAAAAAAGGATCTAAATCTTTTATAAAGCTGCCCGATGGAACGCAAGTTTGGCTTAACGCAGATAGTAAATTGACTTTTAAGGAAAATTTTGGGGATAAAACGAGAGAAGTTTCTTTAAACGGAGAAGCTTTTTTTGATGTATTTCACGATGCTGATCATCCATTTATTATTCACACGGGCAAAGCTGATATAAAGGTTTTAGGTACAACTTTTAATATCAGGAATTACGCTGTTGACAAGACAATGGAAGCGACGCTTATTAAGGGTAAAATTGAAGTTACGCTAACAGACAGACCGGGCGAGAAAATATATATACACCCACAAGAGAAA
>JBBREY010000082.1:0-11441 GCA_038225275.1 Chitinophagales bacterium
AGCGATGTTTGTCAAGCCCGAACAAATGCTGCTATGTTGTTGATGTTGATTGCTACAATCTCAAGCCGCAATTGCACAAAACCTATTGTTATGCACTGTGTTTAAAAAAAGTCCGAAAATTTTAATGAAATAGTTTAATTGAGTTTTGATGAATTTAATTGACAGGCGAATAAACTATCAAAACAAATACTACAAAAAAAACTGTCCAACAGTGAACTGCAAAAGCAAACTTAAAAATGATGATAAAAGATTTACTGATGAACAGTTCCGTCCGCCCGAATATGAACCGCAAAGCGAACATTGTGCATAACGTTAGGGCTTTGTAGCAGGTGTGGCATTAGAGTTCCTTCCGCCCGTAACCGCTGCTTGGCTTTTGATAAAGATAAATAATAAGAACTAATGCTCGGCGATGCTTTTCCTGCCCGAACAAATGCTGCCATGTTGCTGATGCTGATTGCTAAAACTTCAAGCCGCACTTGCACAAAACCCATTGTTAGCCGATGTTTACTCAATATGTTCCATCATCTACTTTGATAAACTATCAATTATGGTCATTGTAGAGATAATTCCGTTAGTCGTATCACGGAACGTATTGTCAAGTACAAGAAGCCTATCTGATATTAATTTGACTTTAGCAAGTCTGAGACATCCTGGACTACTACTACACGGTTGTGTAGTTATGAATTGTGGATGAGTCGAGATGTACTGAAACAGGATTGTCCTATTTGTAGTGTTTAAATTGTAATCGTAAAAAAGACCGTATTGGCCTTGCAGCTGACTGTAAGCTTTGCCGTCTGCTTTATATTCAATATTATCTGAAGGAAGTCCTTTATAAATAGAATTATCATAACTACCGCTTCTGGTTTCAGAAGAGAGATACCATTTGCCTTGCAATTTAGCATTGATGTCTTCAGGAACACTATTTGAAGAATTATTTTCGTTTTTATTACATGAAAATAAAATGATGGTCAATACAATTAAAATTCTGTTTGTTCTCATAATAGTAAAGTGTTTTTGTTTCAAATATTGGCTAACGATAGCGCTTTGTGCAGTTGGGGCATTAGTATTCTTTCCGCCCGAAACCGCTGCTTGGCTTTTGATAAAGATAAATCATAAGAACTAATGTTGAGTGATGTATGTCAAGCCCGAACTAAAGCCCGGATATGTAGTACTGATGATTGTTTCAACTTCAAGCCCCAATTGCACAAAACGCACTGTTGTACGAATACCCTTCTTCTAATCGGTCTTTTTCGGTCTGTTTACTGTCGAGGTGAAAATAGGGTGGTGGCGGGTGGGGCAAATGAAGCTCTTAGGGAGGTTGGCTTTGTGCGGATGGTTTTGTGCGCCTGCCTAAGTGCTTTATTTGCAGCGTTTGCCTATTTTAAAAGTCAGGTTAACAAGTTTAATGGTCTGTCAACAAAAAGTATATACTTGAAATTGAATATTATTAGAACGTAGGGTAATAATGGCAGTCTGTAAATAAAAAGTATTAGTCTGTACGGTAATAATGTCAACTTTTAAACAAATATTATAAGCTTGAAACTAAGTATTGAATGTCTGTAAGATAATAGTATAAACTTGTCTAAGAAAATATAAAGTCGGGCAGGAATTTTTGAAGAATTTGTCTCTAAAATACTACCCAACTATTATAATTTAACGGTCTTTCACGTTTGTAAATTCAAGTCCGCTTACTTGTTTGAACTGTGGACTTGTTGCACCAAAAACTGACTTAACGTATTTTTTAACATCTAATGCAGTTTGGACTAAGCCCGTTAAAGGATTGTACAAAGTGATGTTTCTGCTTATTCTTGCATTGCTCCAATTTGTATAACCGTTTATAAGGGCTGTATTGGCAGTTTTCAAACTGATAAGTTTAGTTTGAAGTGTCGCAGTTTTTAATTCTGTTTCGTTTGGTTTGTAGTTTGTCTCTTGTGAAACAGTCTCAATGATTTTTGTAAAGTGGTCAATAATACTGTCATAACTCTGCTGACTTGTAGAAATCGTTTTATCACTCACCGATGGAGCGTTGGGATCAGTTGGGGCATTAGCTATTTTAGCGGAAGCATTTGCCTTTGCCCCTTGTATTTTACGGTTAACTGTTTTTGCATCGGCTAACGATAAAGTAGATGCACCCGAAACGGCCAAAGCATTTACTATTTTAGTAGCTAAGGGTTTTAAATCTTTAAATGCTGTTTGCCTTGCATTGGTGGCAATGTCGAAACTTGTTTTGTTGGTTTTTACTTGCTGAAGAGTTTGTTTTGATGCTGTTTCTAATTCTTTCAATTTAATAATGGTAAGCGAGTCTTTTGAAGGATTGTAAGCAGCACCGTAAGCAGTGCAGAAGGAAATTAAATCTTCAAAATTCGCTACATTTTTTGCATGACCTGTTTCAGATGTACTTGGCATTTCTATTAGTTTTAGTTAAAGACAAGATAATTAAAAGAATGCAATTTTGTTTAATGTATCGTTAATTAAAATGCAAGATTTAGTTTTTAACCTGCTTGACAATATTATAATAGAAACGTTGTAGCAAACGCAAGTCTTTTGTAATAATTTCCCCTTGTGCTGTCAACCCGTCTCTGTATTGAACTACCTTTTTATAACTTGTGGTTAAGCCATCAGTTAAAATAACTTTTGCCAAATAACCACTATCAGTTGGAATGTGAGAAATAAAATCAATCTTCCCTTCTATTGCCCCATATTCTTGAAAAGGATAGGATGGGAATTTTAATAAAACTGTTTGCCCTAAAGCGACCTTGCCAAAGTTTGATTGTGGTATGTTTATTTGTGCGTAATATTCGCTATTGTTAGGATTTACGAAACATATAATTTGGTTTGTTTGTAACTGTTGGTTTTCCTGCGCAAATGTGGCGAAAGAAATTTTGCCATCTATTGGTGCTATTAACAAATATCTTTTCTTCCAGTCATTTACTTGGCTTTTAAAAGTATTTAATGCTTGTATAAAAATTGCTTTTTGCTGCGCAATCGTATTTTCTAATTCTGCGATTTCTTTTTGTTTTTCATTTTGTTGTGCTTCGTTGCTGATAATCGAACTTGTAATTTGTGGTAATGATAATTTTTTCCCAATAAGTTTACTGCTTTCATTTCTAAATTCTACATCTGCAATTACCTTATCATTGTTTAATGATTTATTGGCATCAAAATTTTTCTGTGATAAAGAAAGGTCTTGCTCATGAAATTTTTTTTGCTCATTTAGATTATTATGCAGTTTTCTATAATTTGAAATGTCTGTACCAAGCATTCTTTTTTTACGCAAATAAAAACCATTACTTAAATAATTTTTAAAGTTTAAAAAGGCAGTTGCAAAAGTTTGATAATTGGTTTGTAACTCGCCTAGGTTATTAAATGAAGAGGAAAGTTGTGGTTGAATTAATTCAGCATTGTTATTGTCTAACAGCGTTTGAATGATATTTAGTTTGGTTTCAAGTTTCAAAACTTCTTCATGATTTGCAATAGCTTCTACATATCCAATAATTTGATTTTTAGAAACGGTATCATTCTCTTTTACAAATATTTTTATTAGTTTACCATTGGTGTTTGCGATTACTGTTTTTGGTGGGTTTATAGAAGTAAGCGTTGCTTTGGCTAGTACTGTATCGGGATACTTTACAAACCAACAAATAAAACCTAGCAAGCAAAGTATAATGAAGAAAAAACTTATTCCATAACGCACTAAAAACCCGGGTCTATTAGATATGATTTCACTTACTGCTGCGCTCGTTTGAAGCCCCTCCCAACCTCCCCGAAGGGAAGGAGTTCCCACATTATATTGTACATCATCTATTGGCATAAGTAATTGTGATTATAATTATTTTTTTAGTTCCCAAGTTCTAATTGATTTTTTACCAACTCGTAATATTTTCCTTTTAATGCTGCTAATTCTTCGTGTGTGCCTTGCTCTACTATTTCACCTGCATTTAATACAATTATTTTATCTGCATTTTTTACCGTGCTTAATCTGTGAGCCACAATAATCACCGTTCTCCCTTCAAAAAATTGTTGCAAATTTTCCATGATGGCTTTTTCATTATTCGCATCTAATGAGTTTGTAGCTTCATCAAAAAAGAGGAATTGCGGATCTTTATAAACCGCTCTGGCAATTAATATGCGTTGCTTCTGTCCGGTGCTAATTCCATTGCCTTCTGCGCCAATTGTTGTATTAAAACCAAGAGGGAGTTGTTCTACAAATCCTAAAACATTTGCAACTTTACACGCCTGTATTAATTTTTCATAATTTGGGTGTTTATCTCCTACAGTAATATTATTTGCAATGTTATCGTTAAAAATAAAACCTTCCTGCATTACACTGCTTGAGATAGACCGCCAGTAATGCGGACTAAGATTTATTAAATTGGCTTCGCCAATTTTTAAATCTCCTTTATAATTTTCATAAAACTTTTGAATAATTTTTAATATCGTTGTCTTTCCGCTACCACTTGTACCTACTATTGCAGTTACCTTACCACTAGGAAAAATGATATTAATATTTTTAAGCACAGGCTCACTGCCGGCACCGGGATAAGTGAATGTCAGATTATTTAGTGTAATACTTTTGTTTTCTAAAATATGATTTGTAAATGATTTATTTTCTCCTTCTTCGTCATCTAATTCATGTATTTCGTTCAAACGTTCAAGTGAAATTTTAGCATCTTGAAACTGTTGCGCAAAACCAATCATTTGTTCTATTGGGCTATTGAGCTGTCCTATGATATATTGTATGGCAAGCATTTGACCAAGTGTAAGACTACCCTCTATAACAGCCTTGGCAACAAAAAAAGTTATTAAAATATTTTTGCCTTCATTTAAAAAAAATGCACCTGCCTGTTGCCACTGGCTAAGCGATAAACTTTTAAATTGTAACTTAAATAAACTTGCCTGCAAGCCTTCCCACTCCCAACGTTTAAGATGCTCTGCATTATTCAATTTAATTTCCTGCATGCCTTGTATAAGCTGCATGGTCGCTGTATTTTCTTTAGAAGAAACTGCAAAACGTTTGTAATCTAAATTACGACGGTATTTTAAAAAAATGCTAATCCATAAAAAGTATAAAACGCTGCCAATGGCAAAAATAAAAAATACCATACTGTTATATTGCAGCAATACCACCGTGAAAATTAAAAAAGTAAATAATGAAAAAAAAGTAGAAAGAGTAGAACCCGTAAGAAAACTCTCAATGCGCTTTTGGTCTCCAAGCCGTTGTTGAATATCACCCGTGCTTTTTGTGTCGAAATAATTTAGGGGAAGGCGCATTAACTTCATCCAAAAAGAAGAAAGTAACTGTATGTTTATTTTGGTGCTTATGTGAAGCAGTATTCGGCTGCGTATAAACTCCACCACGCTGCGACTAAACGTAAGCATAAACTGAGCAAGCAGCACAATGTAAATAAAATGTATGTTTTGGGTATTAATACCTGTATCTACAATACTCTGTGTGAGATAAGGAAAAACAAGTTGCAACAAACTACCAACCAACAAACCAAGTATCAATTGAAAAATATATCTCTTTTGATTTGATAACTGACCTATTAATAAACCCCACCCAAGTTTTTTGTTTTTATCTCCTTCTTGTTTATGAAAGTGTGATGTTGGTTCTAATAATAATGCCATGCCAATTGGGTTTCCATCTTCATCCTTGCCATTGGCCCAGTTGTTTAGGAAATCATTTTTAGAAATAGTTACGACCTTGTCCTTTGCTGGGTCTGCAATTACTAATTTTCTTCTATTGGAGTTTGGTGCCAATACTACAAAATGGTTTTGGCTCCAGTGCAAAATAGCAGGAAGAGTTGCTTCGTTAATTAATTGAGAAAATGATAATTGTACTCCTTCTGCTTTAAAACCAATTGCTTCTGCTGACATTGCAATACCAAGAAGCGAAACTCCAGATTTGCTATATTCCGCTTGTTTTCTAAGTCTATCGATATTAAAATCCTTACCGTATGATTTTGCAATCATGCGTAAACATGTTGGCCCACAATCCATAACATCATGTTGGCGGTAGTGAGGGAAAAGACGCATATGTTACTTTGAAAAATGTTATGTGTGACAAATAGAGCTAACGAAAATTACATTATGCATTTTACGGTTTGTTCTATTAAATGTTATTTTATAGTTTGGTTATTGGAATCTAACAATACCAAGATAGAGTAATTTATTTTTACAGGTGCGCAATGGCTTGCTCTTAAAAAGAAAATTTACATTTTATTTTATCTAATCTTATACGACTTGCTTGTAAAAGGTCACTCACTAAGCTCGACGACTTTTTATTTCTTTGTAATTATATTTTTATCTAAGAATGTTTTTATCTCTTCAGGGGTTATATTTTTCAAAATTATTTTCCCCTCATTATCTATTAAAAAATTAGTGGGGAAAAAATCAATGCCATAAAATTTTGAATACTTCCCTTGAAGGTCGATATATTGAGGCCATTCCACTCCATATTTCTTAATGGCTTTTTTCCAAAAATTGACTTCCTCACTTCGATCTGTAGAAATACCTATAATTTGAAATCCACTGCTTTTGTAAACTTTATATATTTTTTTTAATTCGGGGAATTGCCTTATGCAAGGTTGACACGAACTAAACCAAAAATCAATTAAAGTGTACTTATTACTTAGATCGATCTCATTTAAAATATGTTTTTGCAGGGTAGTGTTTAACAACTCTATATTAGGGATTTTTTTTCCAATAGATAAAACTCTAAAGTTGAGAAGATCTTCATTCAAAGATTTTCCAGGTACTGAAGATTTTAGTTCGTTCGAAAGGAGATCAAAAATTTCAGAGTATTGTTTTTTGTACCCAAAGTTTTTTAATTTCTCTATGAGTTTCCAGAGAGTTACATAAGAATTTGTGTGTTTAGAAGAATAAGAATAAAGTAAAGAATCGCCATTAAGTTCAATATTTTTTCTCATAAAATCAATATCATAAAGATTCTTTTTTTCTAATTCTATTGAATTATTAGTCTCTGCTTCTGTTTCCTTTTTAGTTAGTAAAAGAACTTGCTTTATTAAACTATCAAAAAATGGTTCGTATTGCAGCTTTAATTCACTTTGACTTTTAGATATGGGAATTAAGGGAGATATATAATTATTGATTTCTTTTATAACAATAAACTGATTTTTAGGTTCAATTAAAACCATGCCTGTGATGCCATTAATCCCCTCACTTTTTATTACAAAATTATATGCTACAACATTGAGATTTAGATTTTTTAGAAAGCTAAATCTTCCGTTGATAATTTTGCTGCTATCAAATAAAAAATCTGAACCGTAATATTTTCGTTCCTCGGTAACAGGAACTAAGTATATTTTGCCATTTTGTACTTTTTCCACCTTTCCTTGTAGAATAAAATGTTTTTTTTGACCAAAAACAACTGAAACTGTAAAACAACTTAGTAGAAGTAAATTTTTCATAAATAAAAATGACCCACCTATATAGGTGGGTCTTTAGAAATTAGCAATAGATTGGTTTTGCACACACTTTTGGCTCAGAACATGAGGGTGAACTTCGACATACTTTACCGATTCCGCAAGCATCGTCGGAAGAGCAAGGCGTACAAATTGGACCTCCATTAATTTCTTCGATCGTTTGGTCGTCACCGCCTACAATCATTTTCATTTCAAATCTTGTCAATTTTTTCATTATGATTTTTTTGTAGCTGTTGCGACTACATTTATAAGGTGATATTTAAAGACAACATATCAAGTATAAACCCAACCTTTAAATTATTTGTATACCGTGCAGCACGATAATAAATCCTTTTTATTAATTTATCGCCTTGGTTAATATTTCATCTAGCTTATTCATTGGCAATTCCCAACTACTAAAAATAATTTTCCCCTCTTTATCAACAAGGTATAAAGACGGAATCGGCTTTTCTCCAAATAAATTTTCCATAATGGATGTATTAAATACATGAGTCCAGTTCATTTTTAAATCATTAATTCCTTTTAAGAATTTTAAAGAATCCGTATCCCTACTAATAGAAATCATTTCTAATTTATCTGAACTATAACGGTCTCGAACATTCTTCAACTGGGGAATTTCTTTTAAACAAGGCCCACACCACGTAGCCCAAAAGCTAAGTAGAAAATACTTTCCTTTTAATTTTTCAGTACTTATTTCATTTCCTAGATAATCAGTTGTTTTAAATATTGGACACTGTTGCCCTATCTTAACATTCAAGTTGCCCTCAAGCAAAGTTTTAGAAGACTGTCCTTCATAACTACTTAAGAATTTTTTGGGGAAAATAGTGTTCAAATATTCATATAGCTCTAACAAATGATCCTTCATCAAAGCAGGGACAATTTCTTGTACAAACTTTTCGAAATAAAAATATTCACTTCCATTTTTCTTAATAAATTGTAATTCCTTTAATTTTAAAATTTCGTCGGCTTTATTTAATTTTTCTGTGTTTTCTTTATTTGGCAGTCTATTATAGGATTCATAAATGCTATTGTATGCTTGCAGCTCTTGTTTAGTAAAAACTCGGAGTTTATTATAAACTTTTGCAGTTTTGACATTCTCAAGGTTTGTTTCATAACTCGACAGTTTATCAATAACAGAATCATCTACTGCTTTTAAACGTAAATAGGATTTTCTGCGGTCAATAAAAAAACTTGTGCCTTGTAATAGTCCAAACCTGTTTGGATAAAATATCCCGAGCCTTGCAAATCGTGAATGGATTGGCTCAACAATAGTAACTTCCTTGTTAACAAACTTTGCGTTAAAAAATTTCTTGGTCTGACCATCAGAATAAAAAATCATTATTTTACTATGGTCAAATTTCTCATCAAGGGAGATTTTTAAATTAAGTTGTCCCAAGACTCTACTTGAGTAACCGACTAAAAGTAAAGTCATAGCTAATAGTAATCTCACTGGAATATTTTAAGAGTTAAAAATAGATAGAGAAAAATTAGAAGTATTATTACAACTAATTTTTCTCGTATTAGTTTAGCATCCTCTTCCTCCTGATACGCTGCAAGTACACAGTGTAGTCCCCGGTAAATTTCCTGATCCGGGTAGGTATGAAGAAGAACAGGTGCCGCCCGCCGTTCCTGTGGTGCAACCTAAATTACAGCCACCTCCATCTGCAGGGGTGAGTTCTGCTTGATCATCTCCACCAAAAACATTTTTCATTTGTTCTCTTGTTAATTTTTTCATTTTTAAATTTAAATTTAGATTTATGTAGCAGCTGCAAGCTACACGATGGCTTTAATTTAAAGGCAACTAATTTAGTCGTGCACTCCTAAATTCTTTAAATATTTTAAACAAAATTTTCTTCCAATTGAGGAAGTATTTTTTCGAAGCTTTTTAAATCATATCTATTAGGTAGCATCTTCCCATTTACAAAAAAAGTAGGTGTAAATTTGATATTACTTTCTTTTATCCATTTTTCATGGTGTTTCAAGTCTTCAAGAACTTCGTTTTGCAGCTCATTTTTTTGCCATTTATTTTTCCATTGCTCTAAATTCATCAGATAAAACCAGTCTGTAAGCATTTCTTTAACTACATTATTATCCCTCGTTTTGCGGGCTACCTGAAGGATATTTTTTGCAGCAATTGTTGATAGACTATTTTCATCTTCAGAATTACATAGAATTCTAATTTGTATACAAACTTTTGTGGGATAATTTTCTAATATTTTCTCTAATTTAAAGTGAGCTTTTGCACATGGGCTACAGAATGGATTACAGGCTACAGTAATTCTGATAGGAGCTTTTTTATTGCCAATAATTAAGTCATTTTCCCATATCTCGTTGTTACACCTAGATTGAGTTCCCCATTGTGCAATAAATAATGAGGCATCTGTTTTCCATTTCTTAAAAGATGTTAGTTCTTGTTTATTTCTAGTATTTGTTTCTACTAATTGTTTTATTGGGAGATAAGTGAGAGTTAAGAGAAGTATTGTAATTATAAACGTTACGAAAGGAATTAACAATTGTGTATTAGGCAATAAAAATATTAGTCCATTAAACTGAAGATATATTGCAATTATAATTTGCCCCATTAATACACCTAGAATACAAAGGCACAACGCACACCATTCCTTTACTTTTACTGCTTGTGTATAAATGCTCCAGGCTGAAACTAATATACCTGAAAATGCAATAATAATTAAGCCCGTTAATATAGGGTTATAAAAACAGCCTATTATGTATAAAACGAATTGTGCGGCAAAATATAATACTGATGCATCTGCAGGAGTAATGCCTGCAAAACCTTTTGCAAATTTACTACCTAGTACTTTTTCGCAGCCGCCATTACCCACCGTACCACAAACTTGTTTAACAACTTTACTTTGGAATCCAAGTTCTGTACCTAGAGCTGCTACACTCACTCCTAAACCTACAAAAGAAAATATTCCAAAAATATTGATAGGAGTTTCCGGATAGAGGAATATGGAAACAACAAGCAAAGCTATCCCTGCTGTTGCAAAAGCAGCAGACGTATATTTATTTTTTCTCAACTTCTTTTCTGCAACATTATTTTCTTCATTATGCCAAGTGGCCCCTTTTACTGCATACAAAGCAATACCACTCCAGTTTTCTGTTATGCTTTTTTCTTTATCCCACATAGTTGCATCTTTTATTAAATGCAGGTATTCATTCCCCGGTTTTTTTATATGCCCCAGCAAGGGATAGTTAAACTCATGTATATATGATGCATCTGCTTGTACTGCATCGTAAGCCATACTGCCGCTTTCTAAAAAATCTGTTAGAGATGTAAGTGCAGGATAGTCAGGGTGGGTAGTTATTTCTTGCCGGCAATAGTCCTTGTTGATTTTATTACCAGCATTTGTAAGCCATTCATATGCAATTGAAGATAATTCGGTTTGTATTTCTTGTTTCAATTTAAAAGGTTTCTAAGTTTTATAAGAGAATATCACAAATTTATTCTCATGTAATTTAATAAGAATATAATAAATTTATTAACGTTTATCAAAATATTTTTTCGCTTCGTGTTATGAAACTATTAATTTTTTTTGTTTCAATAGTTGGCGTTGGTGAATGTTCAGTAGGGTTACGTTTGCAGCTCTTAGGTAAGGTTGGCTGCGAGTGCTGGCTTCTGTGCGCCTTGCCTATGTGCTGCAAACATGATGATGTATTTTGTTGAAGTTCACTTTTATTCTATTGTTCGGCTTCATATGGTTATGATGATAACGATGTATAAATTTAATTTAGGGTTTCGTACAACGTTAGGGCTTTGTAGCAGGTGTGGCATTAGAATTCCTGTCCGACCGTAACTGCTGTTTGGCTATTTGTTAAAGATAAATATTAAGAACTAATGCCGCAGCTTTTTTCTTCAGCCCGAACCACAGCCCGGATATGCAGAACTGATGATTGCTACAATCTCAAGCCGCACTTGCGCAAAACCAATTGTTATGCATTGTGTTTAAAAAAGTGTCCGTTATTTTGACGATA
>JBBREY010000083.1:0-11031 GCA_038225275.1 Chitinophagales bacterium
TAAGCACTGCATAAATAAAAACCCTTTCAATCTTTGAAAGGGTTTTTATTTGATTATTTTTAATTGCTACCTGGTGCTCTTCTCTGTGGGCGCATACCTGGCTCAACATCAGTGATCCATTTCTTCATTTGGTCTTCCGTCAAAATTACTTTTAGCTTTGCATCTCTCTCAGCATTTAATTTATCTCTTGTCTCTTTCATTTTCTCTCTATCCATAGATCCGGAATTTCTCATTTCTTCCATTGCTGTTTGTTGGGCAGTGAACATGTCTTCAAATACCTTGTACACTTTTGCATCTTGATCGGCTGTAAGCGTAAGGTCTGTTTTTAACTTTGCAGCTGTTTCTTTTGCCCTTTCAGCAGGGGCTTTTTGTTGCGGGTACCCTTGTGCCATTATACTCCCTGTCACAGCTACAATAGCGAGTAAACTGAGGAAGAATTTTTTTTTCATATTCGTAGTTTTTTATTTTAAAGTGACATTATTTTTCTTTCTTTTGGGTTTCGTTATTTGGTCGGCTCATTATTTTATAGAAACCTGTATCAAAAATTGTACGTTGTTGAGGCGTACACAAGTTTCTAATAATTTTTAGTTGGCTAAGCATTTTCATTTCCAGTTTTTCCTGTTGCGCTGCTGCATAATCTGCGGCCATAATAATGGAACCGTCACTAAAATTTTGCGCACCAATGTTTCTTAAATTTAATTGCTTGCGTGTACGCATTTCTTCAAACATCGGTTTTACTTCTGCTCTGTGCTGGCTTTTAACTGTATCAAAAGCTATGAGTTGTGCATCTGAAAAACCTATTTCATTTTTTAGGTAATTACGCATACTGGTTTTGCGATCATCGTAATCATTTTTCTTATCAGCAGTTAACAACAGCGTAAGCGTACCAATGTTAGCAATCAGCAACAATGCAATTACTATAATAAATATTTTATTGGAAGGGTTTTCTGTTCTCATCATGGCTCCTGGTTTTCTATATCATATAAAACAGATACGTTGATGGCAAAATCATATTTTGGAGAAGTGGCACTTTTTGCAAGATTCTCTATTTCACTTTTGTTATTAATTTTCTTTATTACTATAAAGTTTACAAACAATAATATTAAAATGACAAGGCCACAAACAACTGGTTTTTTTAAATAAAAAGCAATCTGAGACCAAACTGTTTCTTTGGCTGTATTGTTTAAGCCCGCATTTATTCGGGTAAGCAAAAAGGGTTTTGGAGAAGCTTTGGCTAAACCATCAATACTTTTTAAAGTAGCATCAATTTTATCGTCAAATATATCGCTCATAATTGCCAGGTAATTTAATTAAAATGTTTTTTATAATAATCCTGCAAATGATTTCTTAAATTATTTTTAGCTCTCACCTGCAACGCTTCTACCGCAAGCAAGGTACTCTCCATTATCACTGCTATCTCATTGTTCGTTAGCCCTTCAACTTTATGAAGCACAAAAGCCGTCCGTTGTTTTTCAGGCAATTTTTTTATTGCCAAAAAAAGTACTGATGCATCTTCTTTTTTATCTAATGCAACACCGGGGTGAAAAAAGTCCGGCTTCTCATCTGCTTCGGCATAACCAAAAACCCGTTGCATTAAACCACCTCTTTTATGTCTCTTCTTTTGCTTTTCAAAATCAAGTGCGGTGGTAATGGTTATTCTATAAATCCAGGTTGATAAACTGGCTTCATTTCTAAAACTTTTTAACCCATCATACACTTTTAAAAAAACCTCCTGCGTTACATCTTCGGCATCTTCTTCGTTCTGTACAATACCCAAAGCTGTATTATAAACCATTTGCTGGCGTTCACTCACAATGCCGGCAAAATCATCTTCACCATATTGTTTTGTTTCATTAATGGCCTGCTGGTTCAAAAGAAATAATTTAATCCAACTAAAGATACTTACAACAAACTAATATTTTTAAGCACTCAATTATGAACGGTCTATTTCATTAGATTTCAAATAACTTATTAAAACCCAGGACCACCTCTATAACCACCTTCAGCATTATCTCTCCTTCCGGTTGGTTTTGCTGCTACACCGAAATTTTTAAGATTGTAAGTGAACGTCAGTAAAAAATATTGTTGTAAAACCTGGCTCTGTGCATCTTCAATATACCTTGCATCAACGGTTCTAACAATGCTTTGGTTTTGTTTTAAAAGGTCAAATACGGAAAGCTTTAACTCGCCCACTTTATTCTTTAAGAACTTTTTACCTATTGCGGCATTCCATAAGCTATACTTTTGGTTAAAGCCTGCGCTTAAACCGGAGTTTGCCTGGTACGAAACATCATTCTGCAAGAACCATCCCGTTTTACTTAACAAATTTACCTGTGCACCTATGGCCTGGTTTACATAATTGTTATTGCCACTGCCCGAACCCGAAGTTTGGTTGAAGTTAGCGTTGTATGATAAATTAAAATCAACAAACTCACTAATGTTACTTGCCAATACTACGCCTGTGTTGTAAACGATATTATTGGTAACAATATTTACATTGTTCGTAAGACCCGGTAACCTACTGTAAGCAAAACCAGCATTTAAATTTAAGTTTGTCTTAATGAATTTAAGCGGCATACTGTAATTAAAGAATGTGCGTGCGCTTCTATATCCATTAAGGTTTACAGGCTTTGTCAGCTGAGATCCCTTTTGAAGTTTAATACCATTTTGAATGGTTGAATCTGCCTTAGGTATATACGTTGCGCTTGATATGTAATTGCCCGCAGTCTGTAAAAATAAATTGGCAAAAAAGCTCTTGCTTGTTTTAGAATTTGTGTAACTATACCTTGTAGCAACAAACTGCGTGTACGATTGTTTTAGTGCAGGGTTGCCGGTACTAACTACCAATTGGTTGCTTTGGTTTACAACATCCTGTAATTGGTTTACAGATGGAAAATTGGTGGAGGTTCTATAAAACACCCTAATGTTAGATGCAGCCGATATCTTTTTACGCCACATTAAGTTTGGTAAAACATCAGAGAATGACTGACTGATGTTCGTCTTTGTTGGGAACGTTCTGTCACTCTCTAACTTTGCATTTTGATAACTAACACCTATAGAAAACATATTGTCTCTATCAGGCACCAACCTATATGTTATTCCCGCATTATTTGTAGTAATGGTGTTATTAAATTTATTGGAAAGGGATTGCTCAAGGGTTGAATATTTTTGTCCGTCGTATGCAAAAGTTTGTTGATCAGCATTATTTTTTTGCACCGAAGGGTTGTAATCAAACTGTAATTGCGCTTTCTTGCTTAATGGTTCTGTGTAGGCTATTGTTCCACCTAGTGAATAACCATTGCTTGCGTTATCGTAAAATTGGTTCTGCAATGAATCAAAAACAGCTGCGTTCTTAAAATACCTATAATCTGCATTGGAAATACTTTCAGCATTGTTTTGAGAGAAAGTTGTATTTAAGCCGAAAGAAATTGATCTGCCTTTTTTAACGAAAGCGTGACGAAATAATATGTTGTTGCGGATATTGAATCCTTTTCTGTCAGAAGTGTTTTTGCCTAAAGAGGTATTTGCTGTATCGTAGACAGCGCCGCCGCCCCTTGCACCATAATAACTTTTGTAATCAGAAAAAGAAGTGCTGTTGTTTTGCTGAAAATTGAAACTTGGTATGATGAACAAACTGTTGCTTGAATCGATAGTATATTCTAACCTTAAATTGATTCTGTTGTTGGTATTGTTGGTAACTGAATTACTAATTTGTTTTGTGAAAAGACTTGTATCTGCACCGCCCAAAAATGTTTCTCTGGTGGTGGTCGATTGATTTGTGTTTCTACTTTGGTTGTAAAAATAACTGCCTGCTAGTGTAACTTTTTTACCATACTGGTTGCTAAAGTTTAAACCTGCCGCATTGGTTTTGCTGATACCATTTGATTGACCAACATTAAAATCTCCGCCACCGCCGCCATTCCAGCGACCGCCACCGCCTTGTGGTGCGCCACCTCTGTTACCACCACCACTTGTTAAGCCAAGCAGATCCTGCGATGCAAAGTTTTGCTGGTTAATGTTATTAAAATTTCCAACCAATGATAAACGTCTGGTGCCTTTAAAAAAGCTCACGTTACCGCCGGTGCTGTATCTGTCATCTGTACCATAGCCTGCATATACTCTACCGAACCGGCCGTTTTTTAGACCCGCTTTGGTTACCACATTAATTGCTTTGGTAGAGTTACCATCATCAATACCTGTTAGTCTCGATTGGTCACTCAGTCTGTCAAACACCTGAATTTTATCTACTACTTCTGATGGTAAATTCTTTAGAGCAGCAGATGCATCATCGCCAAAAAAGTCTTTACCATCAATAGTTACTTTCTTTACTGTTTCGCCCTGTGCAGTTACAGTACCATCTTTTGCAACAGTAATGCCCGGCATTTTTTTAATAAGATCTTCGGTTGTAGCATCCGGATTTACTTTGTATTGGCTTGCACTGAACTGCGATGTGTCTCCCTTTACAACTACGGGAGGTGTTCGTGCTACAACAGTTACGGTTGATAAATCTTTACCCTGCCTGTCCAGCCCAAATGTTGATAATGTTCTAACGGTGTCTTTGAGGGTGATAAAGGAAATAAACTCCTGATAATTTAATGCGTTAACCTTTACAATAAAACTGTCTGCAGTTAAATTAACAAACGAGAAGGAACCGGTAGTGCTTGTGAGCGTTGTTGAAACTACAGAAGAATCGAGTTGTTTTAACAACGATACGGTTGCAGCAACAACAGGCTTGTTATCTGTTTTGTCATTTATATTACCTTTAATACCTGCATTTTGTGCCCATGTTGCACTTGAAAAAACTGTTAGAAACAGCGAAAAAACTAAAATTGACTTCATAAAAACTTTTCTTTGTACACATTAGACGATGCACAGGGCTTAAAACATTCGCATTCATTTTAATTTGTTTTTGTTAAATAAGGCAAAGGTTAAGGCAGGTCATAGTTTTTCATTTTTTCTCCCTTAAATTGCAAGCCTAAAATTTTCATTTTATATGAACTATAATAAAATAGTATCTGTAACCGGCCTCGGCGGTTTATATGAGTTGGTATCTTCTAAGGCCGACGGCGGTATTGTTCGTTCGCTTGAAGATAAATCCACCAAATTTGTGAGCAACAGAATTCATAGTTTTTCTCATTTGGAAAGCATAGAAATATTTACAGTAACGGATAACGTAAACCTGGTAGATGTTTTTAAAGCTATGAAAGCCAGCAAAGAAAGCAAGCCCGATGGAAAAGCAGATACAAAAGCTGTAAAGGCTTATTTTGAAAAGGTTTACCCTGACATGGATTTTGAACGAGTGTATGCAAGTGATATGAAGAAGATGGTAAAGTGGTTTGATGTGCTGGAAAAAGCAGGAGTGGAAATTAAACTTACTGAACATAATGAAGGTGAAGAAACGGCTGAAGGTGAAGAAAAACCACAAGTAGTTGCAGAAAAGAAAGCAACATCAAAAACGGCTACGCCAAAAGCGGCAGCAATAAAGAGTGGTCCGGCAAAGAAGATAAATATGCCGAGGAAGATGGCGTAGGAGGAAACGGCCTCACCCTCGTTCCCTCTCCGGAGGAGAGGGATGCCTTGGAGATCGATTGTGAGATGGAAGCATAATATCTCCTTCAGATTTCAATCCCGAAGGGATTTCCTTTTTGTAACCATGGGTGTAGCCCATGGAGTACAACATAATAAAAGCTGATAACAGAACGCTGCCCAATGGCTGCGGGATGGGCAGTAGTAGCTTACGCAAATAATACCCTAAAAATTATAATAAATTTTGTTGCGGAACTACTACAGACAGCGCGGACTAATGCTGAACAATGCTACACAGCCGAAAGCCCCAAATTGCCTATCTCAATACTAATATCTAAATACTTAATACTTACTTATGTACACTGCTGATATAAAAAAACTGGAAAGACATTTTCTTCCTAAAGATTTTACGGTTACAGACTGGGCTGCCCTTGAGCCTTATTTTAAAATGCTTTTGCAAAGAGAAATTAGCAATAAAGTTGAGCTAGAAAAATGGCTGGTTGATATGAGTGAGCTAGAGGCTGCTGTAAATGAAGATGCCTGTTGGCGACAAATAAAAATGACCTGCGATAATGAGAACAAAGCGTTGGAAGATGCTTTTAATTTCTTTTGTATGGAAATACAACCACAGGTGCAACCTTACAGCGATGGCTTAAATAAAAAATTATTGGCATCTCCTTATTTAAAGGAACTGGATGAAGAAGTTTACCATACTTATTTAAGAAGTACACAAAAAAATGTAGAGCTTTTTAGAGAAGCAAATATTCCTATACAGGCAGAGATTGCTGTGTTGCAACAGCAGTTTGGACAGATAACAGGTGGTATGATGATTACCGTAAATGGTGAAGATTATACATTGCAACAGGCTGCTAAGTTTTTAGAAAATGAGGATAGAAATTTAAGGGAAGAGGTATATTTTAAAATACAGCAGCGAAGGCTGGAGGACAAACAAAAGTTGAATGAGTTGTACGATAAATTGATTGACTTGCGCAACAATGAAGCAACCAATGCAGATTTTGACAATTACAGAGATTATCGATTTAAAGAGCTTGGCAGATTTGATTATACAAAAGAAGATTGTTTTAAATTTCACGATGCAGTTAAGTTACATGTGATACCGCTGGTAAATGAAATTTATAAAAAGAAAAAAGAAAAGCTTGGGTTAGATACGCTTCGCCCATGGGATTTAGATGCAGAACCCGCAGGTACCAAACCACTTCGCCCATTTAAAACTGGAGAAGAGTTACTGAATAAATCTGTTGAATGTTTTACAAAACTACGTCCGTTTTTTGGTGCATGTTTGCAACGTATGAAAGAGATGCAGCACTTAGATTTGGAGAGTAGAAAAGGAAAATCGCCGGGTGGTTATAATTGTCCATTAGCAGAAAGCGGGGCACCATTTATTTTTATGAATGCTGCGGGACAAATGCACGATGTTACTACGATGGTGCACGAAGGTGGGCATGCTGTTCATTCTTTTTTAGCGCATCCATTGGCATTAAATGGTTTTAAAGAATACCCCATGGAAATTGCCGAAGTGGCAAGTATGGCTATGGAACTTTTTAGTATGGACCATTGGGAAACATTTTTTGAAAATGCCGATGACCTTGCCCGTGCAAAAGAGCACCAACTGGAAAGAGTAATTACAATTTTTCCTTGGATTGCCATAATAGATAAATTTCAACATTGGGTATACGAAAACCCTACGCATACACATGAAGAACGCATTGCAGCTTGGGTTGCAACGGTTGCCGAATTTACAGATGATGTAATTGATTACAGTGGGTTAGAAAAATTTAGAGATAATTCATGGCAGAGACAACTTCATTTATTTGAAGTGCCGTTTTATTATATTGAATACGGTATTGCACAACTTGGTGCTATAGGTATGTGGATGCAGTATAAAAGTGATGCAGAAAAAGCCTTGGATAACTACTCTTATGCATTGAGCCTTGGCGGTACAAAAACACTGCCTGAGTTGTACAAAGCTGCAGGGTTGGAATTTGATTTTAGTCCTGAAAAAATTAAAGTGTTGATGGATTTTGTGAAGGGGGAGATGTAAATTTTACCGCAAAGACGCAAGAGTAGAGTTTAAATTTTCTATTTAGGTATTAGTAATTTGTATGTTCTGAAGTAACTCTAATGAATATGAAATATTTTTTGTTGTTAATACTTAATCTATCTGTTGTAATGAGTTTTATCTCTTGTAACAAAGATGGTGCTGGTCAGCCGGGTCCAGTAGGTGGAAATCTTCCTACAAACTATATTATCATGAGTGATGGTTCCTTTACACCAAATACCCTAACGGTTGTTAATGGCTCATCCATTACATTCGTAAATCGCTCCGGCACATTAAAAGGAATTTACTCATCTGATAGTGTAGTTATAAACAAACAAAATATTGCAGACAACACTTCTTACCTTTTTAAAAAGGACACAGTAGGGAGCATTATTTTTAAAATGGCAGGTAAGCCTTCAGTAACCGGGTCAATTACTTTTACGCCATAGTGATTTTTACGAGTAACAAAACTGCTAAAAGGCTATTTTTGCCGACTTATGCTTTTAAAAATCGCACCTTATTTTGGGTACCTGGCTTCGTTGTTTTTAATAATTGCCTTGTTGGTAAACGGCGACATTAAGTTCAGGATATACAATATACTTGGTACCATTTCATTTATTATTTACGGGATCATTTTTAGCGCTTGGCCGGTATTGCTGACCAACGTTATTTTATTTTGTATAAATATTTATTACCTGCGAAAAATATATGCTCACAATGAAGATTTTGAGTTAATAGAGTTTGCAGGGGAAGAAAAGCTGGCATTGAAGTTTTTAGGATTTTACAGCTCCGATATTAAAAGTTACTTCTCTGGTTTTAGTGAAACCCAACTTAAGGGTAATGTTAACTTTGTTGTATTAAGAGATCTTGTTATTGCAAATATTTTTAGTGCAAAAATTTTAGAAAATGGCGATGCGCTTGTGGCTCTAAATTATACCACAAAAAAATATAGAGATTTTAAAGTGGGTCAATATATTTTTGAAAAGGAAAAGCAGTATTTGGTTTCAAAAGGCATTAAGAGAATTGTTTATAAAGCAGTTGAAAATAAAAGCCATTTGCATTATTTAAAAACACTTGGTTTTACTGCCCATGAAAATGGGTTTGCTAAAGTGTTGTAACACACCTGTTATTTTTTCTTTACAGCTAAATTGAAAATTAAATTTGATGGGCTGCGTTGCTTAGGCGTAAATCCTTTTTTGCCTGCCTTTGAGGTAAAAAAGATTGGAGACGGGCAACGTACGAAAGACCATTATAGCTGCTCTGCTAATAGCCCCAAGAGATCTAAAGATTTTAAAAACTCCGCCTCCAACTAGTAACTCATAACTAGCAACCCGTACCAATAAGCCACAACCCAAAATGATAAAACCGCTTACCAAATCGTTTATAAAAATTACCTTTGCTGCATGCCCAAATATTTAGATGAATTGAATGAGCCGCAGCGTGAAGCGGTACTCCACAAAGACGGTCCGATAATGATTATTGCAGGTGCGGGGAGCGGAAAAACGAAGGTTCTTACCACACGTATAACACACTTAATGGCGCATCACGCTGTTGATGCTTTCAATATTCTTGCTCTTACATTTACGAACAAGGCGGCTGCAGAAATGAAAGAAAGGGTAGAGAAAATTCTTGGAAATTCTGAAGCAAGAAATTTATACATTGGAACATTTCACAGTGTGTTTGCCCGCATTTTGCGCAGCGAAGCACCCAAGCTTGGGTTCCCAAGCAACTTCACCATTTATGATACAGACGATGCGAAGAGTGTGGTGAAAACAGTTATCAAGGAAATGGAGTTGGATGATAAACAGTACAAACCCAATGTAGTGTACAACAGAATATCATCTGCAAAAAATGCGTTGGTTGGTCCCGCAGAATATGCAAACGATTACAATTTACAACAGGAAGATGCAAGGGCAAATCGCCCAATGCTTGGGCAGATATATGATGCTTACAGCAAACGCTGTTTTAAAAACGGCGCCATGGATTTTGATGATTTGTTATTTAAAATGTATATCCTTTTAAAAAACTTTCCGGAGAGTTTAAGCAAGTACCAGCACAAGTTTAAATATGTAATGATAGATGAGTATCAGGATACAAATACGGCGCAGTATGAAATTGTAAAACTGCTTGGTGCGATGCACGAAAATGTTTGTGTGGTGGGTGATGATGCACAAAGTATTTACAGTTTTAGAGGTGCGACCATTGAAAATATTTTACAGTTTGAGAAAGATTATGATGATGTAAAAGTGGTGAAGCTGGAACAGAATTACCGTAGTACAAAAAATATATTGAGTGTTGCAAATGAAATTATTGGCAACAACAAAGGGCAGATAGAAAAGAAATTATTTACCGATAACAGCGAAGGAGAAAAAATAAAACTCGTTCGTACCATGACGGACAACGACGAGGGAAAAATGGTGGCAGATGCGATACAGGAAAACAAACTGCGAAATCATTATTTTAACCAGGACTTCGCTATTTTGTACAGAACAAATGCACAGAGTAGAAGTTTTGAGGAATCGCTAAGGCGCATGGGTATTGCCTACCGCATTTACGGTGGCACCAGTTTTTACCAGCGTAAGGAAGTGAAAGATCTATTAAGTTATTTACGGATTGTCGTAAACCCAAGAGATGAGGAAGCACTGAAACGAATTATAAATTACCCTGTAAGAGCTATAGGAAAAACAACGATTGATAAAGCTGTATTATATGCAAATGAAAACAACCTGAGCATGTGGGATGTGTTGTGTAATGCACAGATGTATGGTTTTAAAAGCGGCACCTTAGAGGCGATACAAAACTTTGTGATCATGATAAAAATGTTTCAGAGTGAGATGCCAAAGAAGAATGCATACGACCTTGCTTTTTTAGTTGGTAAAAATACAGGGCTGGTAAAAGATTTATTTAATGATAAAACAACGGAAGGTTTAGCCCGCTATGAAAACGTGCAGGAGTTATTAAACTCTATTAAAGAATTTACCGAAACTCCGATGAATGAAGAGGATGGTGAAGTGGGTGATAAAAGCCTTGGTGGTTATTTGCAACAGATCGTTTTGCTTACGGATGCGGATAACAACAAAGAAGAAACAGATGTTGTAAAGCTAATGACAATACATGCTGCAAAAGGTTTAGAGTTTCCGGTGGTATTTGTTGGCGGACTTGAAGAAACGCTTTTCCCAAATGCAATGAGCATAAATACACGGGAGGAACTGGAGGAAGAAAGACGTTTATTTTATGTAGCCATCACCCGCGCAAAGCACAAACTTTATTTAAGTTATAGCAATGCCCGTTATCGTTTTGGACAGCTACAACAAAATGACCCAAGCCGTTTCTTGGATGAAATGCCCGAGACTAATATTGATAAAAGTTATGCCGGTGCACCTGCACGCAACAATGCATCGAGCAGTGCAAACCGTGGTAGTGCATTTGAGCGAATGGGCAGAGGA
>JBBREY010000084.1:0-10997 GCA_038225275.1 Chitinophagales bacterium
GCCTATTAGTGTTACAGGAGCCTTAGTATTTTCTTTAAAAACTTTATCGCTCATCAAAAATTCTATATACTTGGGTAGGTGCTCCCTTGGTGTTACCAATTCTACTTTTATTTTTTCGGTTGTAATATTAAAAAAGTCTGCCAAATGCTCTACCATTTCCTGAGCATTCATTACGCCCCATTTTGGCTTTGTATCCTCATTTAAACCCTCTATCTTAAGCAACGAATCTGTTGTAATAAAATCTATTTTAGAAGTATGCATATTCCTTATTTTAATAAACTCACATAAAAAAAGCAGGCTTAAAGCCTGCTATCTATTTCTTTACAAATTCTTTTAAAAATATCGTCGATACCTCCCTCTCCTTGTACCATCACAACTTTATCAAATTTTCTGTAATGATCGGCAACTGATTCTGTTTCTGTTTTATATACACTTATCCTTTTTGCAATTATTGCTGGGTCACTATCATCGGGTCTGTTGCTCGTAGCGCCACGCTTCATAAGCCTGTCAGTAATTTCTTTTTCGCTTACATCTAGACCTATAAATAAATTTATTGTTTCATTATTTTTTTCTACCAATGCGTCGAGCGATTGTGCTTGCGATTCTGTTCTTGGAAAACCATCAAATAAAAAACCTGCTGCATCTGAATGTTCCTCCACACATGAACTGATCATACCCACAACAACTTCATCGGGTACCAATTGTCCTTTTGACATTAATTTTTTTGCCTCTAAGCCAAGGTCAGTTTGTTTTGCAATTTGCGAACGTAACAAATCACCCGTGCTTAAATGAACGAGATGGTATTTTTCAATTATTTTTTCACTTTGCGTACCTTTTCCACTACCTGGAGGACCAAAAAGTATTAAATTAAACATAAGCCTGCGTATAATTTGGGGTTCGAGTAAAGATAAGGTAAAATATATTTTTTTGCGAAGGATGAGAAATCCAATAAAAAATATTTTTTTTAAATAAAATTGATCGCTGCCAATATAGGTTAAAGCATAAAGGCGCAAAGCCACTAGGATTCACAAAACATTTTTAACCGCTAAAACGGAACAAGCTTAAAAAACCGGTGTAGTTCCTTACATTTTAATTCTTTGGCAACGAGTTGCTTACTTTAAGAAAACAAATACTCCACATCTGACTTGCTCAATGCCTTCACAAAATTTGCATCGTCTGCTATCAATTCTTTTGCAAGTATTTTTTTACGCTCTTGCAGTTGTAATATTTTATCTTCAATGGTATCAATGCATATCATTCTGTATGCAAAAATATTTTTAGTTTGCCCAATTCTATGGGTTCTATCAATGGCTTGTTGCTCTACGGCCGGGTTCCACCACGGGTCAACTATATAAACATAATCTGCCGCCGTAAGGTTAAGTCCGACACCACCCGCTTTCAGCGAAATTAAAAACACTCTGCACTCATCATTGTTCTGGAAATTCTGAATGGCTTTTTCTCTGTCAGGCGCTGATGTGCTTCCATCAAAATATTCAAATGGAATGTTATTTTCAGTTAGCTTTTGTTTTATGAGCGCCAACATTCCCAAGAACTGTGAAAACACCAATGCTTTGTGATCTCCAATGTTTTCTAAAATCTCTCTTGTAAGCTCATCGAGTTTAATAGAGTGATTAGGGAATTTATCCTCTTCATTTAAAATAGCCGGGCTATCACAAATCTGCCGCAGCTTCATTAAGCCCTGCAAAATAGTAAGCTGCGATTTTTGTATTCCCTGTTCTTCAATTGTGCCAAGTATTTTATCTCTGTAACTATTGCGGTAAGCATCGTAAATTTTACGTTGCTCTTTTTCCATTTCGCAAAAAAGAATTTGTTCTGTTTTTTCAGGAAGATCTTTTGCCACCTGTTCTTTTGTGCGGCGTAGAATAAATGGATACAACAGTTTACGCAAATGTTCTTTTTGCTCCTGTTCACCAAATTTATCGATTGGGTTGGCAAATTCATTTCTAAAAAATTCCATGCTGCCAAGTAGACCTGGGTTTAAGAAATTCATTTGCGCATAAATATCAAATGTATTGTTTTGCAAAGGCGTACCGCTCATGCAAATACGGTTAGTTGCATTTAGTAATGAAGCCGCTTTTGTAACTTTCGATGACGGGTTTTTTATTGCCTGGCTTTCGTCGAGCACCACATAATCGAAATGTATTTTTAAAAATAATTGTATATCACTGCGCAGCGTACCATAAGTTGTAATGATAATGTTGGCTGCTTTCAGTTCTTCTATATTTCTGCTACGCGTACTGCCATGGTGAACATGGGCTACCAGCGATGGGGTAAACTTTTTTATTTCATTTTGCCAGTTATAAATAAGCGTTGTCGGGCATACAACTATTGCAATTAATGATTCGTTGGTATGTTTATAATGATCCAGCATTGTTAGTGCCTGCACCGTTTTACCAAGCCCCATATCATCTGCCAAAATACCACCCCAGCCTACATCGTTTAAATAACTCAACCAACGATAACCTGCCAATTGGTATGGTCTTAAAATTGGCTCAAGTTGTTGCGGAGCTTCTATTTCAGGTATATTTTTATATTCTCTAAGGCGCTCATATTTTTCATCGAGCGCAAAGCTCATTTCTTCTTCGTTTCTGTTTTCGTAGAGGTCATCTATTACACTCATGTGGTATTTGCTGAGGCGAAGTTTATCGCTTCTGCCATCGCCCACCTTAAACAACAGTGAATATTTTTTGAGCCATTCATCGGGTAGAATTCCCAACGTTCCATCACCCAATTGAACGAAAGATCTTTTATCTGCCAAAGCCTGTTTTATATCTGCAATACCTACACGTTGTTCGCCAAATTCTATTTCCACTTTCGCATCAAACCAATCTTGCCCACTGCTTACATGAATGTTTGTAGTAGGACGTGCGGTATTAAACCTAAAGTTTTTCAATGCTTCAAAACCAAATACAGGAATTTTCATTTCCTTCATGGCATCTACAAAAAGAAAGAACCAATTGTTACGCAATACATCTGCACCACGCAACACAAGGCTACCGGTTTCTTGTTTTGCTATAAAGCCGGAGTGAAGGCTTTCCAGCTTCGCCATAAAAATATCTTCTGCATCTTTATTGCGGTATATCTGCAAAATTTTATCGCCATCAGGTATTATCAACACTTCTTTATCACCTGCTTTGGTTTCAAAACCTTTGTAGGAAAATACAGGTTGAAAAAGTAAATATTCACCCCGTTCCTGCAGCATTAATTTGATATCAGGCACCGAAACTTTGACTTCCTTCACCAGCGATTTATCAAATTCAACTTCGTATTCTTTCGTTAATGGAATAATGATATTTTCCATTTTATCTGCCCAGTTGCTTTTGCTCAATGCAATATTTCCTTCCCTTATAAATTTCTCCGCCTGCATTACATCTTCTGTTTTTTGCCAGGTGTACATTACATCTTCATACAAAAAGACAAGGCTGTTGCCTGATTTGTTTTCTGTAAATGCAACAGGCTCACCACCAATTTTAACCATGCACGAAATTTCGAACTGGCTTTTTTTGGCAGCAACTTTAAATACAGGTGCTAAAAATTCATCGCTCAATTCCATCTCCTGCAAATTGGCGGTTTTCAGCTTTTTTGAAGATGGTAATATAAATATGAATGGATTGTTACACTGCTCATCAAAAATCTTTCGCAGTTTTGGGTGAAGATATTCGGTTATCAATTGTTTTGTTTCCTCGGGCAGGTCATCACCATCGGTATGAATAATATTTTCCCAGATGCCACTAAAAGGTGAGTTGCGGTTGAGGTACTTATTTATTTCATTTTCCTGCAGTTTCCTCACCTGCTGAAAAAGCGATTTATCATCTTCCGAAAAATCTGATGTATCAACAAACTTTGTAAGATCAATTGCTTCGGTTTTACCTAAATATTTTTTGTTGTCTTCATCGGGTTCGCCTTGTATAGCATCTACCGTGAAGCCAGGATAATTTTTTGAATTAAAATTAAACACGAGCCCTAACCTCATGCGCTTTAAAGTAGCAACTTCTTTTTCCTGCTGCGGCACATTTGCTATAGGTACAAAAGCAGAGGCTGTGCGGTATGTCGGAATGGGCGAGGGTGATGCAGCCACTACACGCTTAATAGACGTATCCAACACTTTTAAAAACGGTTTGCTGTCTTTATAAGTAAATTCAAATTTACCCGCAAGGTCATCTTCAAGGCTGTAACCGTAAATCTGCAATAACTTATTTTTTTCCTTATCTCGGTTGCGAATGCTATCGAAATACTCGGAGCCATAGGTCTGTAAAAGTTGTACAAATAACAAAACCTTGTGTTCGCATAATGGGTGCATTGCCTCGCTGCACATGCAGGAAGTATCAAAATTTCGCTCATCGTTTTTTTGAATTACCAGAGGGAATTTCTCGCCGTTTATTAATAATTCTGCCTCTACTCTTTCATCTGCCGCTTTTAAAATAGTTGCCTTTGTAGTTTGCATCAATTCTTCCGCCTCATGAAAAATGGATGGCGATGAAAGCATCTTAACCATTTTAAGATCGATGTTTTTCATCTTGGCAACAGAATGCATTTGATTGTATTGTATGGCGCTGCTGTGTAACAGGTTTTTATCCACCATATCCTGCAAACGCAATAACCCAGCGGCTTCATGGCGACAGATATCACCAATATTATACGGGCAACTGCAACGCAAATTCATTGCTTTTGCATCGCTGTATTTTTCAATATACACTTTATAAAACGTGCTGTACACATCGTCTTTAACCCTAAATACAATATTGCTCATCAACTCATCATGTTCTACGAGCTCCACAAAATTCATTGATTGAATCTTCTTACCCCTTCGAATAACTTCGTCTGTACCGTTGTTGTAAATGTGCTTAATTAGATGTGGTAATGCCAAAAGAAAAATTGTTTTTATAAGCTGAAAGTATAAACGATCGTTTGTTAGTAAATAAAATGGCATTTACCGACCGCATTGTGCAAGGTACGAAGGGAAAGTTGCCCCACAAAGTATTACAGGTTAAGTGTATAATAATAAATTTAATATCGACCAATCTACACCCGCCTTCATTTAAATATGTTTTAGGGCATACAATTTGTAACCGAGATATGCTATATGAAAAAAATTCTCCTCGCAACAATTATTGCCGTTTCATTGTTTGGCTGCCAAAGTAATACCGATAAGACCAACAAAACTGAAAGCAACAAAGAATCGAAGACCTCAAAGTCAGAAATTGAAAAAAAAGTTACCAAAAGAGATTTTAGCATAACTGCTGCAAATGCTTATAACGATATTTTTCTAGACAGTTTGGCAATGGAAAAATTTATTGTTGATACAAAACAACACGATAGTATAACCAGGCGCATGCGCAGTTTTTACAATGCACGCAACTATCAATATGCTTGGTTTGCAAGCGATGGTCTGACAGAACAGGCAAGAGGCTTCTGGAATCTGCAGAGTTACTATACCACTATAAAAAAAGATTCATCCGCAAATTTTAAAGTATTGACGGGTTTAATGGATAGACTGGAAACTGTTGAAAAACTAAATGTCGGCACAGGCGATAAAAACATTTTAAATGCGGAGTTTTTATTAACAGCGCATTTTATTAAATACATTTTATCTAATTACGAAGATGGGGTTGTAAAACGAAAAGAGTTGGAGCGTTTTATTCCTTTGGTAAAAAGAGATGCATCGCTATTTGCAGATTCGCTTTTAACAAAAAAACACAAAGACAATAAATATTACGAAGACGATAATGCTGCATACAAGGCGCTAAAACAAAAGCTGCAGGTATATTACACTGCCCAAAAAAATGGTGGTTGGCAGCCCATAACTACAGGAAAAATTTCACTTAAAAGTGGAATGTCTTCCCCAGTTATTTTACAAATAAAAAAACGCTTGTACGCTACCGGAGATATGCCTATGGATTCCACCAACGTTTACGACACACAACTGCAAACGGCTATTACAAATTTTCAAACAAGCTTAGGGCTTACTGCTGACGGAGTTATTAACGAAGCGCTGATAAAAGAGATGAACGTGCCGGCAGTAAATAGAATTGAACAGATATTGATAAACATGGATAGGATGCGCTGGATGCCTGAAGTTGCCGGGGATCTTCTTTTGGTAAATATTCCAGAATTTAAATTGCAGGTTTTCGAGGGTAAACAAAAGGTATTTAGTATGAATGTGGTGGTTGGTAAAGAAGGGCACAATACCAATATGTTTAAGGGTGACTTAAGCCAAATTGTATTTAGTCCATATTGGAATGTAACACCAGATATTATTAGAGAAGAAATAATGCCGGCTATGGCAAAAAATCCTAACTATTTAGCCACACATAACATGGAAGTTACGGGTACAAGTGGTGGTATACCTGTAGTTAGACAATTACCAGGGGAAGAAAATTCCTTGGGAAAGGTTAAGTTTTTATTCCCAAACAGTTTTAATATTTACTTTCACGATACACCAGCTAAAAGTCTTTTTAGCAAAGACAAAAGAGCTTACAGCCATGGTTGCATACGGTTAAGCGAACCAACCAAACTTGCAGAATATTTGTTGCGTTCACAGCCTGAATGGACATCGGATAAGATTGCAGAGGCAATGAATAGCGGAAAAGAAAAGTTCGTGGGTTTAAAAAAATCGGTACCCGTAATAATTACTTATTATACCGCTTGGGTAGATGAAAATGGATTGCTGAATTTTAGAGATGATATTTACGGGTATGATGCATTGTTACAAAAAAGAATGTTTACAAACTAAGAAACGCCATTTACAAGTTTTCCATTGACATATACTGGCAAAGAAGGTGCGCCATCATTGGTTAAGCAATAGCGAATATCTTTTTCTAAATGATATTTTGTGAGTCTATGATAATGTGTGGCGTTGCGCTCTTTCATAAACGCAAACAAATTGGGTTGTGCGGTCATGTAAAGGCTTTCGGCCATTTGAGATGAATCGCATTGTAATGTAAAGTTTTCTTTAAGTCGGTTTACAACAGCACCTGCAAACAATGTGTCTTCTATATTCACTTTGTCCTTCCATGCTGCGCAGGCGAGAATTACATTCTTATTTTCTTTAAGTATATGATTACACACTGCACTTATATTTGGGAACGAACCTGTAATAATATCATTTGCACCATTTGCCAATGCCATGTGCAATAGTTTGGTTCCGTTTGTTGTAGTAAGCACTAAAGTTTTGCCAGCAATAAATTCCGACGGATATTCAAAAGGTGAATTACCATATTGCAAACCTTCTGCAACTTGCCCATCACGTTCGCCTGCAGTAATAGCATTTAATTCACTTCCTATGCGGATACATTCTGCAACATTATCTATTGGTATAATTTCTTTTGCGCCGTTGTGTAAAGCGGTAGCAATTGTCGATGTTGCCCGCAATACATCTATAATTATAACAATGCTGTTACTGACATCGTATAAATGAAGTAGAGCCGGAGAGAGACAAGTATAAAGCGTTGGTTTCGTATTATTCATTAAGTTCTACTTTTTTAAAATCATTTTCCACAGTCTTTTTTTGCAAATTATTTACACAAAGGGCACTTTTACCACCACCGCTCTTAATAAAGTACTTCTCACTTTTATAAAAATTTCGGATCCGATCGTAGAGAATTTAGTATCAACATAGCCCATGCCTATTGCCTTGCCAAGAGAAGGAGCTTGCGTACCCGATGTTACTTTACCTATCGCCGTTCCTTCAAAATCTTTTATTTCATAATCGTGGCGGGCAATACCTTTTTCAATCATTTCAAAACCTACCAGCTTTTGAGCTACCCCTTTCTCTTTTTGTTTTTCAAAAATTGCTTTTGAAGTAAAGTCTTTTGTAAACTTCGTTATCCATCCTAAGCCTGCTTCCATTGGCGAAGTGGTATCATTTATATCCATTCCGTACAAACAAAAACCTTTTTCTAATCTTAATGTATCTCTCGCTCCTAGGCCAATAGGTTTTATTCCTGCAGCTTTTCCTGCTTCAAAAATAGCATCCCATATTTTATCAGCAGCACCATCTTTATCTTCAAAATAAATTTCAACACCACCACTTCCTGTGTAACCTGTTGCGCTTATGAGTACATTTTCAACTCCTGCAAATTTGCCCTTTGCAAAAGTGTAATATTGAAGATTTAAAATATCAATCTCAGTAAGTGGCTGTAAAATTTTTGTCGCTAACGGACCTTGAATTGCTAATAGACATGTGTCGTCAGAAATATTTTGAAGCTGTGCATCATTTGTATTGTATTTATTTACCCAGTCCCAGTCCTTGTCAATATTACCCGCATTTACAACGAGCATGTACACTTCGTTTTCTTTTACACAGTATACCAACAAGTCATCTACAATTCCACCCTCTTCATTTGGCATACAGCTATATTGAGCTTTACCTGCGGTAAGTTTACTAGCATCATTTGTTGTTATGCGCTGTATTAAATCCAAAGCATTTGGTCCCTTCACCATAAATTCTCCCATGTGGCTCACATCAAAAACGCCTGCCGCATTGCGTACAGTTGCATGTTCGTCGTTAATGCCGGAATAAGAAATAGGCATATTAAAGCCAGCAAAATCAGCCATTTTAGCGCCAAGTGCAAGGTGCTTATCAGTAAAAGGAGTGTTTTTCATATTTAATTTTTGTGTGCGCAAATGTAAATAAAAAAAAAGCCCCACCATTAACGGCGGGACTTTATTCAACCTCAACTTAACTCGCTCATTAATTGAGTAAAACCATTGCATTTTTAAAAGGAAGCGATTTAAATAAAAAAGTATTGCTTTCCTCTTTGTTATCGTATTTCTCCAATTGCTTTTCTATTCTTTCTTTTTCTTTTTGCAGCGAATCTTTGTAACGCTTCTCTTCTTTTTTCATGTTCATTTTTATAGAATCAAACTTATTCATCGGCTTATCATCATATCTGTAATTTTCATCATCACCTTCGTAAACTGTAACACCGTCTTTTGTTATTTTTACTCTACCCTTTCCGTCTCTTACATCAATGCCATTGCCGTTAATATTTACATTTTCTCTTCTATAACTATCTGCAGGTTTGCCATCTTTTGTAACAAGACCATCTTTTGTCATTGTATACCATTCACCCTCATCCCATCCCTCTTCCAAGTTTTCAAACTTAATACTTTCAAAATCTCGCTCCCAGTTGTTGTTAAACGGACCACCAAAGTTTATTCTTGACGATGATGTATTTACCCGATCGTTTATTTTTATTTGTTTTCCTACAGGCACATACACTGTAATAATTACATGCTGGTTTCTAAATTTGTTTGTTTTGTTGATAGTTATTCCCTGATCAATAACAAGTAACGAATCTTTTTGCTCTGCATTAAAATTAATGAGCGAAGCAAGTGTGTCAGCGTTTCTTCTGGTATTTCCATTTGCTGTTCTTATTAATGTAACTCTAAAACTATCATTGGTTGCTTTTACAATATGCACAGTTGTATTTCTAATAACAGCACTGTCTTCATCGGTACCTTCAAACGGTTCCATGCTAAACCAACTGTTTCTTGTAAACCTTGTACCCGGCGCAAGTGTAGTTATCTCAAGTGTTTTAACGCCAGGGTTTGGTAAAAAAACTTCCTGCTCGTTTATGTTAGATGAATGCCTGAAATCTTTTGAAAGAGATACGATCAATGATATAATACTAATCCATCCAATAACCCATAGCGCACCAAAACCTAACCTAAGCATTTTGCTGCCTGTTTTCATTTTAGCAAGCTTTCTTATTATCCAAGTAATAACTGCAATCATTGGTGCTATTATAAAGAACAGCAATGTTCCCCAGGCAAATACATTTTGCCATCCATCGGTCAATAAAAAATCTTTCATTGGGAAAACACCCATGGCTGCAATTCCAAAACCAAATAATGTAACGATGAGCGATATTCCGATTATACCAAGAATAAAATATACAAATCCTTTTACCAAGAGTACAATAATATCACCTAAAGAACGGCTGCCCTTTTTTACCAATGTTCCTGCTTCTGCACCAAAGGTTTTACTTCTTTCGTTTGCCACATCTACAGCTTCTTTACCAAATTTTTGTGCTCTTTGTTGTACACCTTTCATTTCTTCCACTACAGATTCTTTGATGCTATTCATATCTACCTTTTCCCCTTTCATTTCCAGTTTTTCTGCTGTGGTTTTTGCCACCGGTAAAACCAACCACAGGATTATGTAAATTATTAAGGAACTAGGGCTAAAACTGAAAAAACTGAAATCTCCGAAATCTCCAAAGTTGTTAAATCTGTGTCTACTTGCAAATGACAATAATGGTAGCAGAAAAAGTACTCTCGGTATCCATGCATTTATTCCCAAATAATTACCAATGCCACTACAAACACCTGCAATGTATTTTTCATCATTGTCTCTGTACAATTTTTTTCTTCTGCTGCCAATCACAGTGGTTGCGCTGCTTGGCACGGCTATCCACAAAATAATGTATGGTATAAAACCTATCCCGAAAGTAAACAGCAACACGAGAAATACAATTCTCACTATTACAATATCTATATCGAAATAATTGGCAATACCGCTACAAACGCCACCAACTAATTTGTGATTTTCATCTCTAAACAATCTTCTTTTGCCTGAAGTATTTGTGTAAGATGATTGGTCTTGCTGCTGCGTGTTTGATTCTGCAGACTCTGTGTTGCCTGTTGTAGCAGAGGTTTCTGCATCATCAAAATCTTCGGGTCTGCCAATGCTTTTTATAATAGCATTTACATCTTCATCTGTAATGCATATCGCACCTGCTTTTATACGTTCCTGAAATAATTCTCCGATACGGTTTTCTATATCGTTTATAATTTCATCCTTACCATCTTCTAAAGCAAAATGGCGTGATAAACTATCTACATAAGCTTTTAATATATCGTAAGCAGATACTTCTATTGGAACTACCCTGCCTTGAAAATTTATATTTATTACTTGTTTCATGATGTAATAATTGTGTTGTTAATGTTGTTGTTGAGGTTGTTGTTTTTAT
>JBBREY010000085.1:0-10823 GCA_038225275.1 Chitinophagales bacterium
TTATCATGGAAACGCTACAATATAAAATCATTAAGACAGCCTCACAATACAATAAATATTGTAGTGTTCACGAAGCATTGGTTTGCAGTGGCAAAAAAACCAAAGCCGTACAGGATGAAATAGAATTGCTAAACCTGCTCATTGAAAAATATGATGCAGAACACATTACTTTTTCTGATGCAGATCCTATTCAATTACTAAAATCATTGATGAAAGAACATAAAATAAAAGCAGTTGAATTGGCTAAAGTTCTCAACGTAAGTGAGGGCTTAATTTCTGATATGCTTAATTATAAAAAAGGTCTGTCTAAAGAAACTATCCGTATGCTGTCTGAAAAGTTCAAATTAAACCAAGAAGCTTTTAATAGACAGTATGAATTAAAAACAACCTTAAATCCTGTATTCAAAAGAACTTCACGGATAAAGAACTCCCGAAAAAGGCTAATAATAGCTTGATTATTTTCAATTAATTTGATGAATGTTTATATTACACAATGAGCACCTCACTTTGATGGTGATGAAATACAAAAATACGGAAAAGATAATCTCTGGTTTTTTGTGATAAATTTTCTGATAAGGGTATCCAGAATTGTTGATTGCTAAAACTTCAAGCCTCACTAGCAAAGTTTGTATTGGTAGCAATACATTTTTCGTTAAACAAATTTAATTCCAAAGCGTCCACAAATTTCTGTAACTTTTAAAAAGTCCGGTGGTTCTACAGGTAATTTATTCAGTTCTTCAAACATGTTTTCAAGTTCTGCTGGTAAAATATCCAAATACATTTTTGTGTTACTTGTTCCAACAACTTTCCAGGTATGCGGTATATTTCTTGGTAAAAATATCGTGTGCACTTTTTAAAACCGACTTCTTGCCATCAACTGTAAACTCAACTTCACCTTCCAATACTTTGTACACTTCATCTTCGTTTTGGTGAACGTGCATCGGAATATGAGTGTTTGGAGGATTGTCTTGGTAAATAGCCAAAAACTGTCCATTGGTATCCTTTCCAGTTAATTTAAATTGTTGGTGGTCGCCTAGGATGTTTAGTTTTTTCCTTCATCTTTAAGCACAATTTTTTCTTTCGCGAGGTTTGATTTTTTCTTAGGTTTAGTTTGTTGTCCAAATAATTTTGGGACACTTAATAAGGAACTTAATCCAAAAAGACCTGTAGTAGCGATAAATGTTTTTCTGTCCATTATTGATAATTTTTTAATTATTAAACTAGCTTGCTTGTATTGACACCAACGAACGTGGCTTGGCTATGAGATTATTCATAACTCGGAACTGTTACCAAAGCTGAACATTGTAACTAAAAATGAAGTTAACAATTAAAACTAAACTTATAATGTCAAGCTTGTGCTATGCATTGGTGAACTGCATTACCATGCAAATACTCAAAAACTACGGAAAGAAATATAAGCAACTCCCTTAATATAAATTTTAGAATGTAGAATAACGAAGAGTGCGTATTTACATTTTTTTCCGCAGTAAGCAGGATTAATCCTATGATTTGAATCATCTATATTTTTGACAATCGTCATTATTCAGATTTAATCATCTTTCTATTTTTACAAATTGCATAAGGAGAGCAACATAAAATGCAATGTTGCTTTTTGTTTTTCATAAAATGCAGATGCAAAAGTAAATTCAAAAGGCAATGTTCTATTTCTTCTAGTCGGCTAATGAAAGGGCAATTGCAGTATTGGCTTAATTTATGAAGCATAATAATAAGGAAATACCCTTTACAAAGTTAGATGTTGGTCTTGTCCATGTGTCTATAAAAACCTCATTCTATTTATTAAGACAAAACCCACAACAGCAATTTTAGTTTGGGATCAGGAATAAAATTCAATCAAAAAAACGGGTAACAGCGTTACTGAAGAACGGTCAACAGCGCACCTGAAGATAATTTTTTAAAAAAAAATAAAGATGAAAATTCAAAAATCAATTTCGATTGTATTTGCTTCGATGCTTATACTGATATTGAGTTTTACAGCAAGTACTTCTTTTGCACAAACCAATACCAAGTCTGCAATGATGAAGGATTGCTGTATGATGAAAGATGGTAAAATGATGGTAATGAAAAATGGTAAAACAATGCCAATGGACAAAGATATGACCATGAAAAATGGTACAAAGTGTATGACCACAGGAGAATGCACTATGAAAAATGGCAAAAAGATGATGATGAAAGAAGGCGACTGCATAGAAATGAGTGGTAAAATGGGTAAATGTTCAATGATGAATAAAGGCATGAAAAATTCAAGAATGAAAAAAGATAACAGTATGGCAATGGATTACACTTGCCCAATGCACCCCGAAGTTGTGAGCAACAAACCCGGTAAATGCCCAAAGTGTGGAATGGCTTTAGTAAAGTAAAAATAATTCTTTCAGGTCAACCAGATAAATTAGAATATTTAATGCAATTAAAATTATAAGCTCATGGAAAAAATACTCACACATACTTACAACATTAATGGAATGACCTGCGGCGGCTGTGTTTCATCAGTTAAACAAACATTATCCAACGTGCCGGGTGTAAAGTCTGTAACTGTTGATCTGGGAAAAAAGCAAGCGATCATTATATCATCCGAAGAGATAGACACAAATACTTTTCGACGTGCATTCAGTAATACAAATTTTACCATTTCAGAACCTAACTTAAGTTAAGCAACTGCTTATTGGTACAACTGAAAATTAAGTACAAACCAAATAAATTTTTATTAAAGATTTAGAAAAATACTAGATAAGGCTGGAGTACTAATTATTCAATCAACACTAAAATAAAAAAAATGGCAATTAAAACAACATTAAAAAAAGACAACATAAAGGATACTAAACCAAATGTGAATGCGGTTAGCAATAAAAATGTTTCGCCTGGAAAGGTTGCAGATAAAAAACAAAAAACAGTATCGAAAAAGTCATCAGGTATTGTGCCTGACGCTGTAGGACGTAGTGCAGTAAATCACGTAAAAGCTAATTCTTCAAGAGATGTAAGAGGATCAAATGATTTAGCAAATACCGGAACTATTATTTCTTATGATTAATTGTACCTGAGAAAATCAAACTGGAAATTACTTACACTAAGAACGATTATATAATTCCAGAACTCAAGCACAAGAATCTATACAATTTCTTTTATAAATTTTATTCAACAAAACCGGGCAACAGCTAAACTGAAGATCAGGCAACAGTGTAACTGAAGAAAAAATAAATAATTAAATAAAATGAGTCACCAAAAATTTCAATCCTGCATTGATGCCTGTATAGCATGTGCAGTAGAATGCAATCATTGTGCAACAGAATGTTTGCATGAAGACGATATTAAAGCGATGGTTCAGTGTATTCAGCTTGACAGACAATGTGCGACTGTTTGTTTCGCAGCCGCAGAACTAATGAGCATTGGCGGGGAACATGCACATCATCTTTGCAATGCATGTGCAGAAATTTGTGATGCCTGTGCTGTTGAATGCGAAAAACATTCAAACGAACATTGCAAAAAATGTGCAGAGGCTTGCCGCAAATGTGCTGAAGAATGCAGAGCTATGATTTCTATGGCAGCATAATTAAATTTTGTCGTTCCGGTTTGCTTTAAAACTTGCTATCCGGAACGGCATTTTTATGCACCCACTTTGCTATACAATTTTCCGGTACAACACCATATGCACACCACTAAAAGTTTAATGCCAATGATGGAAAGTAGATTGGCATTAAAACATCCTTATGAAAACGCAACCGCTTGTACTGAAAAATGCAGGAAGTTGGCAGTGTAGTTATTTTAATGAAGGTATGTTTTGTGCCTGCTTTAATCATCTTTAAAAATTATTACAATGAACAATCAAAGCATGAAAAATATGAATGGTATGACTTACAGAAAGTTTTTTATTATGATGGTTATCTCATTTTTTATCATGTACATCGTTATGTTTTTAAATATTGACAGTATAAGTCATTACCATACAAGTATAACCCGCATATATATGGCATTGTTGATGGTTGCTCCTATGGCTGTTGTGATGATGCTTATGATGGGTAAAATGTATTCTGATAAAAGAATAAATACTGCAATTATATTGGCAGGAATAGTAGTATTCTTTATCGTTCTTGTGGGCTTAAGAACTCAAACTCCAATCGGTGACGTACAATACATGAAAGCGATGATACCGCATCATTCGTCTGCAATTCTTGTCAGTAAAAATGCTGATTTAAAAGACCCACAGGTAAAGAAACTTTCCGAAGAAATCATTAAGGCACAGGAAAAGGAAATAGCAGAGATGGAAGCCAAAATAAAAGAATTGGAAAAGTAAACACTTATAAAAAATAATAAATAAAATCTTAAAACATATAATATGAAAAAAATACTCATTACAGCAAGTGCAATATTATTAATGTTTTCAGCCTGCACTAAAGATGATAATTTGCCACACCTGCAAGCGCATAACGATAATAAAATAATGACAATTATGCACGAGATGATGATGAAAATGGAGGCAATGCCAAAAACAGGCGACCCCGAAATTGACTTCCTCAAAATGATGGTTATGCATCATCAGGGCGCTATTAATATGGCAAACGTTCAACTGCAGGAAGGAAAAAATGATAGCCTGAAACGAACTGCTCAAAAAATTATAATTGAGCAACAGGCAGAGATAATACAGTTTAATAATTATGTTGCCTCTGTAACTGTAAATAACAACGTTCCTTCATTTGGTATGGAGCAAATGGACAACATGATGAAGATGGGTAAGTCATCAGACATTCAGTTTATCACCGGAGATATTGATAATGACTTTGCAAGTTTAATGATACCTCACCACCAGGCTGCCATTGAAAATTCTCAGACTTATTTAAAATATGGCAATGATGCACAGATAAAAACATGGGCACAAAAAATTATTGATACACAGAAAATGGAAATAGTGGAATTAAGTAATTGGTTGATTGCAAATAAGAGATAGTACAATGAGTGATGAAATTACTTGTACTATACCATTTGGCAAAAATCCCAAATGGTATAAAATATATTAGTTTAAAACCCAAGGGATAATCAACCAGTTAATAATTAAATAAGCGGGAACCACTCCAACATAGACTTTGAAATTATTATTTCATTTTGACAAAAAATTTTAATTATGCAACGAAAGAACTTTATAAAACTTACGGGAGCAAGTGGCGTTTTTACTTTGCTCGGCGGCACTGCCTGGTTGTTGCAAAGTTGTAACGGCCAAAATAAAATGGAAATGCCCGCTAATAACATAAAAATGATGGAAGGCGATTTTTCAACCCCACTTCCATCTCCTCCTGCATTCGATTTAAAAAATACAACTGCATTTGAAGCAAGACAAACACAGGTTGACATACTAAAAGAAAAGAAAACAAACGTGTATGGTTATTATGATGGCATGTTGGGTAAAACTTTTGTTGTAAACAAAGGCGATGTTATCAATCTTCAATTTACCAATACGTTGCCGCAGGCAACCAATATACACTGGCATGGCCTGATTATACCATCAGAAATGGATGGCTTTCCTTCGCAAGTAACATTGCCCGGAAGTGCATTTCAATACCAGTTTAGCATTAATCAAAGGGCGGGCACCTATTGGTATCACCCCCATCCTGATGGGTTAACAGCAGAGCAGGTAATGCAGGGTTTAGCCGGCTTTTTTATAGTTAGAGACGAGGAAGAAGCTGCACTAAAATTACCCGGCGGGGCTAGTGAAATAGCTTTTGTTATTCAGGACAGGCGGTTTAAAAGCAATGGCGACTTTGACTATAATCCTACCAACATGGAAGTGATGACAGGTTTTTTTGGCGATTACATTTTAGTGAATGGTGCATACAATCCTTACAAAACTGTAAAAGCAGGCTGGAACCGTGTGCGCATCATTAATGGCTCTAATGCAAGAGTATTTAATCTGGCATTCAGCAACGGACAGAATTTTTCGGTTATTGGTTCTGATGCAGGTTTACTGACTGTGCCTGAAACAGTAACTAATATTTTGATTGCTCCAGGTGAAAGAATTGATATGCTGATAGATTTTTCCAATGCAGCGAACAAGGAAATTTTTCTTGAAAGCAAAACCTTTGACGGCGGCGGCGTACAGGGCAAAGACGCATTTAAAATTTTAAAGTTTACCATTGGCGAAAAAACAAATGAGCCTTTTACTTTGCCAACAACTTTATCTGCCATCCAAAAAATTAATTCATCCTCTGCAACAAAAACAAGAACGTTTGACATCAGTAATGCATCTATGCATGGAGGCGGTATGATGAATATGAAAATGGACACAGAAGATACGACAGAAAAAACCCGGAATAACAGAGGTGAAAAAGGGATGAATGAAATGAAGATGGGTATGCACACCATTAACGGTGTTGCTTACGATGCTGCTGTTGTTAATGAAACGGTTACGGCAGGCGCAACAGAAATATGGGTGTTTGATAATAGTAAAGGAGCTGAAATACATCCAATGCATTTTCATGGCAATCATTTTCAAATTTTAGAAAGAACAGGCGGCAGAGGAAAATTAATTGCTACTGAAAAAGGATGGAAAGACACAGTGATGCTGCTGCCAGGCGAAAAAGTAAGTGTGATAACTACTTTCTCACAATTTAAAGGGAAATATGTTTTGCACTGCCACAATCTTGAACATGAAGATAGCGGCATGATGCAGAATTTCGAAATTGTATAAAACCAAAATAGCGGATCACAATCATTTCTCACCTCAATATATTTTTCAAGCTGATTTTAAATTTAAGCTGAATGGTATACAAAATAATAAACGGGCAACAGCGCAACTGAAGGGCAGGCAACAATGCTTTTGAAGAAAGTTTAAATTTTTTATAACATGATGAATAATAATTATTGGGGAATGGGTTGGGGTATGTGGCTTATTCCTATTGCTGTTATTGTTATAGTTGTTTTTATTTTGAAAGGCAGAGGTAGAAGGTAAAAATATTAAAAGAGATTGAAACTTTTTCTCAAGTCAGCTATGGAACTATTTCAACTGAGTTCCTAAGTATTAAAATCTCTTCAGTACATAATACTGAAATTATTAAGGAATGTTATATAACTCAACGATTAAACTGTGTTGGATAAAAACATTTACAACACATTTTAAATAAATAGAAATGACGGTGACAAAAGAAAAGCGAAAAAATGGATGAATATATTTATGCTTATCAACAATGTGCTGGAGGGATGCAGCAAGCGCACCTATTATAATCTAATATCTGCCGATGAAAAATGGTATCGCAATTATTTAGTGGCAAACACAATTGTAGAAACACTTGAAAATTTAAAGATGAAGTATCCTAAATAATTTTTTAACCAATAAAATTTACAATAATGACAGACATTACAATTAACATCAAAACCGGTTCGGAGAATGCTGAACCGGAGATTACAACTGCCATAGACAATATTAAGTCCGCTCTTCCAAAAACCGAATCGCCAAAAGAAAAATTACCAAAATTGGAAACTCCGAAAGCAGATACGGGCGATGGAACTACTATTGAAAACGAAACTCTAAAGGATGGATATGCAGGGAAAGAAGACTCAAAAAAAATGGATATGCCCCAAGAGGAACATGCAAAAATGAATGCGGATAAAACCAACCCTTCAGATGAAGCAGCTGCAAAAGAGGAAGCCCCAAAAGAAGAAATGAAAGAAGATAAATCCATAGAGAATGGCGAAGCAAAAAAAATGGATATGACCGAAGAAGAACATGCAAGAATGGGTGCTAAAAAATAAACCTTTAAAATATTTCAACCTTGGAATATTTGGTTAAAAAAAGGATTATCCAAAAGTGTAAAAACTATAAAATTGACCATTATGGCGAAAATTACCATCAACATAGATACAGACGGCGACGAGCTAAAGGTAAGGACTATAACGGAAAATGCTAACGCAGATATTCCCAAAACAGCGCCAAGAAATGAGGAAGCCCCGAACGAGCAAACCAAGGAAGAGACGCCAAAAGAGAAATCTTCAAAAGAAGAAAAGAGAGAAGATTTTTCTACAGAAAAAGAATACAACACGGATAAATCTTCAGAGAAAGTTGACTTGAAGAAAATGGATATGTCGGAGGAAGAACATGCAAAAATGAGTAGGGAAAAACCATCAGAAAAAGAATCGTCGAAGGATGAATTTCCAAATAAAAACGATTCAAAAAAAATGAACATGTCCGAAGAGGAACATGCCGAAATGAAACATGGGAATGCTCCAATGGGAATGCAGGGACACGACCATCACAAAATGATTGCAGATTTTCGGTTAAGATTTTTTATTTGTTTGGGACTTTCCGTTCCGATAATGATATTGTCTCCAATGCTTCAAATGTTGGTGGGCATAAAATGGCAATTTCCGGGTTCGCAATATGTCGCATTCGCATTATCCTCTGTTGTTTTTTTCTATGGTGGTTTTCCTTTTCTGAAAGGATTTTGGAACGAAATAAAAACCCGTACACCAGGGATGATGATATTGATTGCAGTAGCTATTTCAACGGCTTACATATACAGCACAGCCACTGTTTTTGGTTTAAAGGGAGAAGATTTTTTCTGGGAACTGGCAACTTTAATTACAATCATGCTGCTTGGTCATTGGCTCGAAATGAAATCAATTGCCGGTGCATCCCGTGAACTGGAATTACTGGTGCAGTTGATGCCCGACGAAGCGCATCTTGTAACGGGAGATAAAATAAGTGATGTTAAAACAGATTCGCTAAAAGCAAAAGACATCATCCTTATTAAACCCGGAGAAAAAATTGCAGCCGATGGATTAATTGCAGAAGGAGAAAGTTATTTAAATGAATCCATGCTTACCGGTGAATCTGCTCCTGTAAAAAAAACAAAGGGCCAAAAAGTAATTGCAGGTTCAATCAATGGCAATGGTTCTATAAAAGTTAGTGTTACACATGCTGCAAAAGATTCTTATCTCTCTACGGTAATTAAAATGGTAGATGATGCACAGAAATCAAAATCAAAAACACAACTACTTGCTGACAGGGCAGCACTCGTTCTCACCATCGTTGCATTGACAATCGGCTTCGGAACATTTGCTTTTTGGTTGATATACGGTGAGACGCTTCAATTTGCATTAGAAAGAATGGTAACAGTGATTATTATAAGTTGTCCTCATGCACTTGGTTTAGCCGTGCCATTGGTGGTTGCCATTTCCACAGCGCTATCAGCAAAAAACGGGTTGCTCATTAAGAACAGAACAGCATTTGAGAACTCCCGAAAAATCACCACCCTCATCTTTGATAAAACAGGTACACTCACCATCGGAAAATTTGAAGTAGCAAGAATTAAATCGTTGCAATCAGGTTTTGATGAAGATGAAATCATTCGCATGGCATCGGCATTAGAACAAAATTCCGAACACCCCATTGCAACCGGAATACTTGCTAAAGCTAAAGAACTATCAGTATCAATTCCTAAAGCAAATAATTTCAATGCCATCACCGGAAAAGGTATTGAAGCAGAGGTAGAAGGGAAAAATATTAAAGTAGTAAGTCCGGGTTATCTTAAAGAAAATAATATTGCATTACCCGAGAATTATGCAGGTAGCAATGCCGAAACAATTGTTTTCATTATTGCGGATGGTAAATTGGCAGGGTACATTTCATTGGGAGATAAAATAAGGCCGGAGTCTGCTGAAGCAATCCAAACACTTCACGACAATAAAATTAAGTCCATTTTGCTTACCGGTGATAATGCAAACGTTGCAAAAAGCGTAAGCGATGAATTAAAAATGGATGGATATTTTGCAGAAGTGTTGCCGGAACAAAAATTAGAAAAGATAAAAGAACTGCAGGCGAAAGGAGAATTCATTGCCATGACCGGCGACGGAGTAAATGATGCTCCTGCATTAGCACAAGCCGATATAGGAATAGCAGTAGGAAGCGGAAGCGATATAGCAGCAGAAACAGCAGGAATAATTTTAGTAAACAGCAACCCTAAAGACATTACAAGTTTGATTTTATTCGGTAAAGCAACCTATCGCAAAATGATACAGAATTTAATTTGGGCAACTGGCTACAATGTGGTGGCAATACCGCTTGCTGCGGGCGTACTTTATAAATGGGGTATCCTGTTAACACCTGCAGTTGGTGCTGTATTGATGAGTGTAAGTACCATTGTAGTTGCCATTAATGCAAAATTGTTGAGGGTTAAAACTATAGATAAAAAAAAAGAGCAATATGCTACTTAAAATTGAACTCGGTTTTGAAAAAAAGAAAATGTATTTAATCGCCTTGCAATATAAACTATAAAACAATCTGGAAAAAAATGCAATCATTAGGATTTGAAACAATTGTATGATAAATGAAAAATGAAAATATTCTTGTGATAAATGGGGGTTCATCCAGCATTAAATTCGCCTTGTATAGCAAGGCTGAAAATTTAAGCAAAATATTTTCAGGGCAGATAAAAAGAATTGGCTCGGATAATTCAGAGTTCTCTGTTCTTAACAACGTCGGCAATGAAAACAAATTTAAAATTGATGCTTCAAATTTTAGTGAAGCTGCAAAAGTTTTTATTGAATGGTTAAAAAAACATAAGGATTTTGAACAAGCGATATGTATAGGTCATCGCATTGTACATGGCATGAAGCATACGCAGGCTGAAATAATAGACGAAGATTTATTGAATGAATTAAATCAAATCAGTGTTTACGATCCTGATCATCTTCCTGCAGAAATAGAAATAGTAAGATTATTTAAAAAATATTTTCCTTCATTAATGCAGGTTGCCTGTTTTGATACGGCATTTCATACCACTATTCCTGTTGTGGCAAAAACATTTGCAATACCGAAAAGTTAT
>JBBREY010000086.1:0-10727 GCA_038225275.1 Chitinophagales bacterium
TTGGCATTGCTGCAACAGAATGCAAGGATTACAGTGAAGGAAATTTCAGAAAAAATACACCTGAGCACAACACCTGTGCATGAAAGGATAAAACGCATGGAGAGTGATGGAGTGATTAAGCAATATGTAACGCTTGTAAACCACAGTAAGGTTAAAAAAGGGTTGATGGTCATTTGTTATGTCTCGCTAAAAGCACACAGCAAAAATGCTGGTACAAAATTTATAAATGCCATTAATGAAATGAATGAAATTATTGAGTGCTACAGCATTAGTGGCGAATTTGATTTTATGCTAAAAGTGGTGGAAGAAAATATGGATTCGTATTATGACTTTCATGTAAATAAACTGAGCCAAATAGAAAATATTGGAAACGTGCAGAGTGTTTTTGTTATGGGGGTTATTAAGGATACGGTGCAGTTGGTGTATTGAGAGCCCCTCCTAACCTCCCCGGAGGGGAGGGAGATGGGGGAGATTAAGTTTTTGAATCGTTGCAGAATTAAGTGCTGTTGCACTCGCTAAAAATTAACATCAATTGAGTAAAGTTTCATTTACATTTAAGAAATTTTTTTTATGAAAAATTATATTTCTGCCATTGTAATCGCTATAACAGCAATAATTTGTTTTTGGATAGTAGGCTCGGCATATAAGTACAAATTTAAATCTGCTGAAACCATCAGTGTTACCGGGCTTGCAGAAAAAGACTTTGTTAGTGACCAAATTGTTTGGACAGGTAATTACAGCCGTAAAATGTTGGATTTAAAAAGTGCTTATTCTCTATTGAAAGAAGATGAAAGTAAAATTCGTACTTATTTAAAAGAGAAAGGTGTTGTTGAAAGTGAAATGGTATTTTCAGCTATAAACATTGACAAGGAATTTAATACAAGGTATGATGCAGATGGAAAAATGATTGGCAATGATTTTAGTGGATATAATTTGAAACAAAATGTAACAGTCGATTCAAAAAATATAGAAAAGGTAGAAAAGATTTCGAGAGAAGTTACAGAACTTATACAAAGTGGGATTGAGTTTAATTCTTCTTCACCATCTTATTATTATACAAAACTGTCTGAGTTAAAGCTTGATTTGCTTGCCAAAGCAAGCGCCGATGCAAAGCAACGTGCGGAAACAATTGCGAAAAATAGTGGAAGTAATTTAGGCGTAATTAAAAAAGCTAATATGGGTATTTTTCAGATAACTGGTAAAAACAGTAATGAAGATTATAGCTACGGTGGAGCACTGAATACGTCTTCAAAAAATAAAACGGCAAGTATAACAACAAAGATTGACTATGCTGTTGATTGATATTTGTACTTTATATTTGACCACATTTTTAATGCAATTTTAATTAAATGAAAAAATCATTTCTCCTTTTATTAGTTACTATTTTCTTTACTACTTTTTCTTTTGCTGCAATAGATACAGTTGCAATTTATAGCCAAGCTATGCGCAAGAATATAAAAGCAATAGTGATTATACCTGCTAGTTATAAAAAAGAAAAAGATTTTGCAGTAGTTTACTTGTTGCATGGGGCTTATGGCAATTACCAAAACTGGATAAAGAAAGTACCTGCTTTACAAACTTATGCCGATTTGTATAAAATGATAATTGTGTGCCCTGATGGGGCTTTAAACAGTTGGTACTTTGATAGCCCAATAGACAGCAGCTATAAATTTGAAACACATGTTAGTACCGAAGTTCCGGCTTATATTGATGCAAATTATAAAACTAAAAAAGACCGAAAATACAGGGCCATTGCCGGTTTAAGTATGGGTGGACACGGTGCAATGTTTATTGCATTTAGGCACTCACAAACCTTTGGTGCATGCGGAAGTATGAGTGGGGCATTAAATGTAGAAGCAATAACAGATGGCTACGACGTGGCTAAAAGACTAGGCGACCCAAAAGAAAACAAGGCCATATACCATGATTTTAGTGTGTTGACTGCGATAGAAAAATACCCGAAAGACTCACTTGCGATAATTCTTGATTGCGGTTTGCAAGACTTTATTATAGGTATGAGTAAAGCGGTACACGAAAAATTAGTTATGCTAAAAATACCCCACGATTACATTGAAAGACCAGGCAAACACGATTGGCCTTATTGGTCAAATGCCGTGCAATATGAACTGTTGTTTTTTAAAAATTTCTTTGATAAAAGCAGATAAGGAAAGTATCAGGATTTGTGATTAATACAATAAAAGCAAAGTAGAGAAGAAAGTTGTTTTGCTCTGCGCATGATTAAATTTCAGCCACCATTACATAATCGTCCATTATATAACCATTGCCTATATCAATAACTTCTTCTTTTAAAACAGTAAATCCTTTTTTCTCGTAGAAAATTTTGGCAACGTTGTATTTATTTACGTTCAATTCAAGCAAGCTAGCATTTTCCATTTTACTTTGCGTAATAACATATTCAAGCAACGCACTCCCAACTCCTTTAGTTTGCAAATTTGTAAGCACGTAAATTTTATGCAAACGAAATGTGTTAGGCTCCTCAACTGATTTTAGGGAGAACGAAGCAAAACCAATGGGATTGTCAGCTTCGTAGGCTATAACAAATTGGTGACCTTTATCTATCTGAGCTTTTAATGCCATTGGCGTGTAAATAAGATCAAGCATGTAACGAAGTTGTTCAGCAGAAATTATTTTACCATAACAAACAGGCCAAATGGTTTCTGCCAATTTTTGTATAATCTCAACATCTAATGTCGAAGCCTTTTTAATTTCCATTATCTAACTATCAATTTTAAATCAGGTGCATACATCAGCCTGCCTTGTGGATCTTTTACAGTGACAGCAAAAAAGAAAAATTCTTCTCCTGTTTTTATATCTTCAGTAACGGCGTTTAACCATAAAGTTGGCAAAGGAGTGTTCTTAAAAAGTGAAGATTTTATAGATATCGTTTTACTGGTCTTGCTTGTAGTTTCATCTTCTGTAGTAACTATTTTTTTATATAAAAATTGGTAAGATGAGATGCTGTAAACAATATTTTTTGCATCTAAAACCTTTAACGAGAGTTGAATAATGCTGTCCGCCATTTGCGGCGTTATGTACATGGTATCTTTAAAACTGCCGATAGTTGTAGTTAGTTTTGGAGCCTTAAATTTTACAGATGTGCCCGCTTTTGTTGAAGCCGATTTCTGTGCAAAACCGGTGGCCCCAAGCAATAAAAATAGTGGGAAAAGAAGTTTGCTTATCAATTTCATCATACAATTTAAATAGAATTGAAGCATAAAAAAACTGCATGCTATATTTTAACATGCAGTTTTAATTTTATAGTTGCTTTAAAGCTGTTAATTATTTAATTAAGTTTACACTCTCTTCAATAATTTTGATCTTTTCCTGTGCATCGGCTTTTTTCTTTTGTTCCAAAGCAAGCACTTCTGGCTTTGCGTTGGCTACAAATTTCTCATTACCCAATTTCTTTTCTACAGTTACCAGAAAACCATTTAAATGGAGCAATTCTTTTTCAAGGTCTTCTTTTTGTCCGGCTACATTTAGTGGCTGTTCTGTTTCTATGTAAAATTTGTCTTTTCCAATAACAGTGGTAATCGTGCCTGCAACAGCATCTTTTACAAAAGAAATACTTTCACTGTTTATCTGCTTTGCCAAAATACTTTCAATGCTTTTATAAATGTCAACTTCTGCCGTGTCTATGTGAACTTTTATTTTTTCCTTTGGCTTTATCTGGTTTTTATTTCGCACATCTCTAAGTCCGCTAATAATATTTTTTAGCAGGTTTCCTTCCTGTAAGATCTTTTCATTTACTGTATAAGAATCAATGCAAACTTTAATGCATAAATCATCATTTCTATCCTCAAGCAAATGGTAAATTTCTTCGGTAACAAAAGGCATTAACGGATGTAGTAATTCCATCAACGAGGTAAAAAAACCAACTGTTTTATCATAAACGTATTTGTCAATCGGTTGTTCAAAACCGGGCTTTACCCACTCTAAATACCAACTACAAAAGTCATCCCAGATAAGAGAGTAAATAACCTTTAATGCTTCACTCAATTTAAACTGGTTTAGCATTTCATTTACTTCATTACGAACTTCTGCAAGTCTTGCTTCAAACCAAAGAATAGACCACTGACCACTGACTACGGACAACTTGGTACCATCTTCCGGAAGCAGTGCACTGTCCATCGTCTGTTGTCCGTTGTGCGTCGTCCGCCCCTCCCACATCTTCACCAACTTTAATGCATTCCACATTTTATTATTAAAATTCCTTCCCTGTTCCAATGCACTTTCATCAAATAAAATATCGTTGCCGGCAGGCGATGCAATCATTATTCCAAACCGTACCGCATCTGCACCATATTGATCAATCAGCCCAAGTAAATCAGGAGAGTTCCCCAATTGCTTACTCATTTTTCGGCCTTGTTTATCTCTCACCATGCCGGTGAAATAAACATCTTTAAATGGCAATTCCTGTTTAAACGCATAGCCTGCCATTACCATACGTGCCACCCAAAAGAAAATAATATCTTGCCCTGTAACAAGCGTAGTTGTTGGGTAATAATAATTTATTTCTTCATTGTTTGGCTTGCTAATTCCTTTAAAAACTTCCATTGGCCAAAGCCATGAGGAGAACCATGTGTCTAGACAATCTTCATCTTGCGTAAGTGTGAGGTTACGGGTTTCGGGTTTTGAGTTATGAAGTTGTTCAAGACTTTCTGCTATATAAAAATTTCCTTCTTCATCATACCATGCAGGTATTTGCTGCCCCCACCAAAGCTGTCGACTAATGCACCAGTCTTTAATATTATCCATCCAATGAGCGTACGTATTTTTTGCCTTGTTTGGGTGAAATTTAATTTTGTCTTCTGCAACTGCAGCGGCAATATCAGGATTGCTGGCAATAAACTTTTTCATATCCATAAACCATTGTAAAGAAAGTCGGCTTTCAATCACAGCTCCTGTTCTTTCACTTGTACCAACTTGGCCTTTGTAATCTTCTGTTTTTTGCAATTGACCAATGGCATCAATATCTTCTATAATTTTCTTTCGAAGTAAAAAACGGTCTACACCGGCGTAGCCAATAATTGTATCGTTAATTAAATCATCTTCTAATTCTTCAAGCGTAAATTTTCCTTCGGCATCCAAAGTATTTAATGCTCTGAGGTTATGTTTTTTCCCAAGTTCATTGTCATTTTTATCATGTGCGGGGGTAACTTTTAATGCACCTGTTCCAAAGTCAGATGTTACATATTCATCAGCAATAATTGGTATCAATCTTTCAATAACCGGTACAACCACTTCTTTGCCAACCAGCGCTTTGTATCGCTCATCTAATGGGTTTACACAAATAGCCACATCGCCTAAAATTGTTTCGGGCCTTGTGGTAGCAACGGTTATACCACCTTCACTACCATCTGCAAACGGGTAAGTAACATAATATAATTTGCTGTCTATATCTTTAAAAATGACCTCTTCATCACTCAGGGCAGTTTTGCTTGCAGGGTCCCAGTTTACCATGCGTAAGCCTCTGTAAATAATACCATCATTGTACAACTTTACAAATATTTCAATTACAGATTTATAGTAATCTGGGTCCATGGTAAAAGATGTACGATCCCAATCTAAACTGCAGCCCATTTTCTTTAACTGCTCTAAAATAATTCCGCCGTATTTTTCTTTCCATTCCCAGGCGTAGGCTAAAAATTCTTCTCTGCTGAGGGATGATTTTGTAATGCCTCTTTCACGTAACATAGCTACCACTTTAGCTTCCGTAGCAATAGATGCATGGTCTGTACCTGGTACCCAACATGCATTTTTGCCCTGCATGCGGGCACGCCGAATTAAAATATCCTGTATGGTATTATTTAAACAATGCCCCATGTGCAGTACGCCGGTAACGTTTGGTGGCGGCATTACAATTGTGTAAGCTTCACGAGCATCGGGTACGCTTTTAAAATATCCACTATTCATCCAATGGCTATACCATTTTTTCTCAATTTCCTGCGGCTCAAAGTTTTTAGTAAGTTCCATGCTTGTTACACTTTTTTATATGGCGGCGAAGGTACAAAAAACGCTTCGCTTTTTTTGTGTGGATGGGGTTGGCAAAGAAGCAGCAATGGTCAGCATCGTTGTGTCACTCACTTGTACTGCATACGATTATTCAACTTTAATTGTGCAATAGATGTGCTTATAATGTTGAAGGTTGATTTATTGCCGAGAGGCCGCGGTGGACTGAGCGATGTATTTTATTTATGCATGCGCCAGCGGCGCTTATGCATACATAAAATACGGAACAGCGAAGGAGACCGAACAAATGATGCCAAAAGATTTATTGTTTACAGCCCCAAAATAAAAATACAATCAAACTAAATTAATTAGTAATTTGCAATTGCAATAAACTAATAAACAAATTTATTTTGTACGCAATTGTAGATATAGAAACAACCGGAGGGAGTGCAGCAAGCAGTTCAATTACAGAGATTGCCATACATGTCCATGATGGTGAAAAACTAGTACAGCATTTTACTACACTTATAAATCCTGAAAGGCGTGTACCTGATTTTATAACCGCACTTACAGGAATTAGCAATGCGATGGTGGCAAGTGCACCTACTTTTGATGAGGTGGCCGATAAAATTTATGAATTATTATCTGATAATATTTTTATTGCGCACAATGTAAATTTTGATCATTCTTTTATATATCATCATTTAAAAAAGGCTGGTTACGAGTTGAATGTGAAAAAACTTTGCACAGTTCGTCTTGCCCGCAAAGCTATACCGGGCTTGCCTTCGTATAGTTTGGGTAAGCTTTGCCGAAGTTTAAATATTTTAATCGATGACAGGCACAGAGCCGATGGCGATGCAAAAGCTACTGTAAAACTTTTCGAGAAAATATTGGCAGCAAACGGCATGGAGCATATTGACAAAATGCTTAAACGCTCATCAGGTGAACAATGGTTGCCTGTACATTTAGAAAAAAAGAAGATTGATAATTTGCCACCTCTTGCAGGCGTATATTATTTTCACAACCATAAAGGCAAGGTTATTTATGTGGGCAAGGCGATTAATATAAAGAAGAGAGTTGTAAGCCATTTTACACACAACGATGCAGGACACAGGCGACAAAACTTTTTAAGATTGGTGGCAGATATTAGCTTTAAAATTTGTGCAACAGAACTACATGCACTTATATTAGAGAGTACAGAAATAAGAAAACTTTGGCCGCAATACAATTATGCCCAAAAGCAACCGGTTCAAAAATATGCGTTGTATTCTTTTGAAGATAACAGGGGTTATCTGCGTTTGGCAATTGATAAAAAAAGAAAAAATTTGCCTTCTCTCTATTGTTTTAATTTATTACATGAGGGGCAGGTTTTACTTCGCAATATGATGGCGGAATTTGAGCTGAACGAAAAGCTTTGTTATTCAGATAAAACACCGTTTGCAGAGAAGGACATGGAATTTATAGAAGCACCGCTATATTATAACGGCAGAGTTAGAAATGCTATATCCAGTCTCCATGCGCAACTTCCCACTTTTGCATTGGTAGATGAAGGAATAAAAAAGGATGAAAACCTTTGTTTTTTAATAGAGAAAGGAAATTTTTGGGGAATGGGTTATATTTCTTCAACAATAAAGCCTTCGTCAATAGATGATTTAAAAGAAAACATAGAACCCTTTGCAGACAATGACTTTATAAGGAACAGTATTTACAATTATGCAGAAAGAAACCCTGAAAAAAAGGTTTTGTTAACTGCTTGATATGTAAAAGTGTTTTACATTCAGCAATATTAGATGATGTAAAAAGTTGTTTCATGTCGTGCTAAAACCAAGCGACAAATCCTTATTTTCGCAGGCCAAATTTTTAACCAGTAACTAATCACACTCAATCAATAACTCGAAACTAATAACTCGTAACTAATAACTCCAAACTGCAACTTAGTAAATGTTCAATAATATCATAGCACAAAAACTTTCTATAAAACCATTGCAGGTAGAAACTGTATTACAATTACTTAGTGAAGGAAGTACGATACCTTTTATAGCCCGTTACAGAAAAGACAGTACCGGTGCATTAGATGAAGTGCAGATTCAACAAATACAGGATGAAAATAAGGCGATGAATGAATTTGCAGAACGCAAGACGTTTATTGAAAAAACAATTACCGAGCAAGGTAAAATGACGGAGGAATTACAGGCAAAAATTAATGCTGCTATAACCATCAGCAATCTTGAAGATATTTATTTGCCGTATAAACAAAAACGAAAAACCAAAGCGGTAGTAGCAAGAGAAAATGGATTGCAACCTTTGGCAGACTTATTATTGTTACAAAATGATATTGATGTAGAAAAAGAAGCCGCTGCATTTATTAATGAAAAAGTATTAACCGTCGAAGCAGCCTTACAAGGCGCAAGAGACATTATTTCTGAAACCGTGAATGAAGATATTGTGGTAAGAGAAAAATTGCGTAAGTTTTTTGAAAGGGACGCATTAATGAAGAGTACCGTTATCACAGACAAAGAAAATGAGGCCATAAAATATAAAGATTATTATGCATTTTCAGAAAGGATAGCAACTATTCCATCTCACAGAACGCTTGCAATTTTACGTGGCTTTTTAGAAGGATTTTTAAAAATATCCATAGAGCCACTTGAAGAAATTGCTCTAGAGATGATAGAAGATATTTACATAAAAGGCATGAGTAATTGCAGTGAGCATATTCGCAAAGCAATTAAAGATAGTTATCGTCGCCTTTTACAGCCAAGTCTTGAAACTGAATTTCGTTCTGCCCTAAAAGGTGCTGCAGATGAGGAAGCTATTAATGTATTTGCAGAAAATTTGCGCCAGTTATTATTGAGTTCACCACTTGGCAGTAAAAGAATTTTGGCAATTGACCCAGGTTATAGAACAGGATGCAAAGTTGTTTGCATAGATGAAAAAGGGGAGTTGCAAAAAACAGCTTTAATATTTGTGCATGAAAAAAACAGGATGGATGAAGCGGAGCATATTATTCGCTCATTGGTAAAGCAATATGAAGCACAAGCATTTGCCATTGGTGATGGAACGGCGGGAAGAGAAACAGAACAGTTCGTAAAAAAATTAAATTTTGGCTTGCCAGTTTATTTGGTAAACGAAGATGGTGCAAGTATTTATTCAGCATCGGAAATAGCGAGGCAAGAATTTCCAGACCAAGATATAACGATAAGAGGTGCGGTGAGTATTGGTCGTCGGTTGATGGATCCATTGGCAGAGTTAGTAAAAATTGATCCTAAAAGTATTGGAGTAGGGCAGTACCAGCATGATGTGAACCAAACAAGGTTAAAAGAAAAACTAGACCAAACCGTGGTGAGTTGTGTAAATATTGTAGGCGTAAATTTAAATACGGCCAGCAAACATTTACTAAGTTATGTTAGTGGCATTGGCAGTACGATTGCAGAAAATATTGTGAAATTTAGAAAACAAGAAGGCAAATTTACGAGTCGCAAGCAATTACTAAAAGTGCCACGCCTTGGTGGCAAAGCATATGAACAATGTGCAGGTTTCCTTCGCATACCAGGTGCAGAGGATGTGCTTGATGCAAGTGCAGTGCACCCCGAGGCATATGCATTGGTACAACAAATGGCAAAAGATATTAATGCCGATGTGAACAGTTTAATTGCAAACGAAACATTGTTAGCAACCATTGACAAGAAAAAATATATTTCAGAAAGCTTTGGTGCGCACACCATCAATGATATTATTAACGAATTAAAAAAGCCAGGTTTAGATCCACGAAGTGAAGCACAGGTTTTTGAATTTGCACAGATTTTTTCTATTGATGATGTACATGTAGGAATGGAAGTACCCGGTGTTGTTACAAACCTTACTCGCTTTGGTGCCTTTGTAGATATAGGTGTAAAGCAAGATGGGCTTGTGCATGTTTCGGAAATTGCACATAAGTATATTCAAGATCCATCTGAAGTTTTAAAACTAAATCAGCATGTAAAAGTAAAGGTGATGGAGGTTGATGTGGCTCGTAAAAGAATTGCGTTGTCAATGAAGCAAACCGAGACTGCACCTACGCAGCCGGCAAAACAGCCTCAAGGAACAAAACCGAAAACTAATTTTAGCCCTGCACCAAAAGAAACAAAGCCTGCTACAATGGACGACGCATTGGCAGCTTTGCGAAATAAATTTAAATAATTGAGAATTTGAGTTGGGGAAATTAACCTGTGAGAATTATTCTATTGTCGCATTGATAAGCCGTTCTGTAATGGCTTCACGCTGTGGTTTCAAAATTTCGTAACTGCCAACTTTTACGGCGTATTTTCCTTTAGTGTGAATAAGCATAGCGCATTGCTCAGCCTGCTCTCTTTGGTGTCCGCAAACGTCAATCAATGTATCAATCACCCATTCAAAAGTATTCACTTCATCATTCCACACAACCAAACTTAAATTCACAGCCTCTTCGGTGAGTAAGTCAACGTCTTCCGAAGTATCGGTTTGTGGGTTATAAGAATTGTAGAGTTCATTCATTTGTTGTAAAATTAAAAAATGTTTTAATTAATACAAATAAATATTTTGCCAAGAAGTAGTGTGTAAATAAAGAAACCCTACTAAAAAAGTAGGGTTTTTTTGTGGGAGCACACGGGTTCGAACCGCGGACCCTCTGCTTGTAAGGCAGATGCTCTAAACCAGCTGAGCTATGCTCCCTTGTTGATTTGGGATTGCAAAGATAGGCGTATTTTTTTCTCGACAAAACTTTTTTAAAAGAAATA
>JBBREY010000087.1:0-10363 GCA_038225275.1 Chitinophagales bacterium
TTTAATGCACCATTTACATTGATGCGCATTTGTTTTGGTTTTGTTTGCAACAAACATTGGGTAGCAAAAACCATTTCTACTTCACTTGTGCCAATACCAAATGCTATTGCGCCAAATGCGCCATGGGTGCTTGTATGGCTATCGCCGCATACAATCGTCATACCCGGTTGGGTAATGCCAAGCTCAGGCCCAATAACATGCACAATACCTTGATAGGGATGCCCCAAACCATACAGTTCAATATCATTTTCAGCACAGTTTTTTATGAGTGTGTCCACTTGTATTCTGCCCAACTCTTCTTTAATTGGAAGGTGTTGGTTAATGGTAGGAATATTATGATCTGCAGTTGCTACAATTTGTTTTGGGCGAAATATTTTTAAGCCCCTTTTCTTAATACCTGCAAAAGCCTGTGGGCTCGTAACTTCATGTATTAAATGTTTGTCAATATATAAAACAGAAGGTCCATCATCAATGGTTTTGACGATGTGTTTGTTCCAAATCTTTTCAAAAAGTGTTTGTGCCATTCTATTTTTTTTACTTATGCTACGAGCATGATGTGCTGGTTTCCTATTGTTTGTAAATCTTCGTCATTTACTTCTTTTTTACCATCCGCAACTTGTAAAAAAATATCATAAAGCCGGTCCACATCATTTCTATCAAACTGAAATCCTAATTTTTGAAAACGAAATGCCAATGCGCTTCTTCCACTTCGTGCAGTCAGTACAATTTTAGAACTGTCTGCGCCGACTTCTTCAGGATTTATAATTTCATACGTGAGGGCATTTTTTAAAAAACCATCTTGATGAATGCCGGATGAATGAGAGAATGCATTGCTGCCCACGATAGCCTTATTTGGTTGCACTGGCATGCGCATCACATCAGATACAATGCGGCTTAAGGGATTTAATTGCTTACTGTCAACACTCGTGTAAAACCCCATCGTTTTGTGTTGTTTTATAATCATGGCAACTTCTTCAAGCGATGTATTGCCGGCTCTTTCACCGAGCCCGTTAATGGTGCACTCAATTTGCCTGGCACCATTAATAATACCGGCAATAGAATTTGCTGTAGCCAAACCAAGGTCGTTGTGGCAATGGCAGGAAATGATTGCGTTATCAATATTGGGAACGTTGTTTGCCAAATAAGCTATTTTTTCACCGTACTGATGGGGCAAACAGTAACCAGTTGTATCAGGAATATTTACTGTTGTTGCGCCGGCTTTAATTACAGCCTCAATTACCTTTGCGAGGTATTCGTTATCAGTGCGACCTGCATCTTCAGCATAAAATTCCACATCATCCACAAAGTTTTTTGCCCATTTTACGGCCTCAACTGCTCTTGCCAAAATCTCATCTTGCGTGGCATTAAACTTGGCTTTTATGTGAAGGTCAGATGTGCCGATGCCTGTATGTATACGTGGACGCCTGGCATATTTAAGCGCTTCGGCCGCTATTTCAATATCTTTTTTCACTGCCCTTGTAAGTCCGCAAACAGTTGCCTCTTTTATAACCTTAGATATTTCATTTACAGATTCAAAATCACCTGGAGAGGAAATAGGAAATCCTGCTTCGATGATATCAACGCCTAAAGCTTCCAGTTGTAAAGCAAGTGCTACTTTTTCTTTGCTGTTTAGTTTACAACCAGGTACCTGCTCACCATCTCTTAAAGTTGTATCAAAAATGAAAATTTTTTTTTTTCTGCCATTTTGTTGAATATTAAAATGTGTAATGCACCAAGGCTGCCTTAATTTTGGGATTAGCTAAAACTATCAATCTTACAACCTGAAAAGAAATCTTAATTGAAATAAATTACAGTGTTAAAACCACCAGCTTTACGCTACAAAGCTTGTGTTTGAAAGGTTTTAGAAAGAATATTTTACGATGCCAAACAGTAATAATGATTCACTTTTTTTATTGGTTAATTCGCTAACTGCTGCTGAAAAGCGTCATTTTAGATTATATATTCTGCGCAATCAATCAAATGCAGATGCTAAGTTTGTTCAACTGTTTGCACTACTCGATGCTGCGAAAGATTACAATGAAGATCAAATTCTAAAGAAAATAACGTCGATAAGTAGGCAGCAATTGCCTAACATAAAAGCCCATTTGTATGGAGAATTGCTAACTGCTTTGCGCCTGCTTCACAGCGAAAAAAATACCGATATACAAATTAGAGAACAAATAGATTTTGCGAGAATATTATACAACAGAGGATTGGTATTGCAGGCACTTAAAATTTTAGAGAAAATAAAAGTAACTGCAAAAGCCAATAGTCATTTTATACTAACGCAGGATATTCTTCAGTTTGAAAAAGATATTGAATCTCGGCATATTACCAGAAGCCTAAAGGGTAGGGCAGGTAAACTTATAGATGAAACTGGGTTTGTTTTAAAGCAAATAAATGAAGTGACTCATTTATCAAATGTCGCATTGCGTATGTATGAACTCTATCTTGAAAATGGCCATGTTAGAGATGAAAGGCACAGCAGAGAGATAGAACAAATTTTTAGGGAAAATATAAAAGACATCAATGAAACACAAATAAGTTTCTTTGGGAAAGCATATCTGCACCAGAGTTATTGTTGGTACTATATTATACAGTTAGATTTTGCAAAGTATTACAGACATACACAAAAATGGGTGCAGCTTTTTGCGGATTTTCCTGAAGCAAAAAAAGATGATCCTTTCCTTTATGTGAAAGCGATGCACAATTTGCTCAATGCACTTTTTATTACAGGCAATCATACAAAGATGATAGATGAGTTAAATGTGTTTGAAAAGTTTTATGAATCTGCGAGTGACTTTAATCAAAATTTGGAAATACAAACCTTTGTGTATTTATATACTGCAAAAATTAATATGCATTTTTTAGAAGGAACATTTACAAAAGGCTTATTGCTTGTTCCAACAATTGATGAAAAACTAAAAGAATATGCTCAATATATAGATACCCATAGAGTACTTGTTTTTTATTACAAAATAGCAAGTATGTATTTTGGCTCCGGTAACAATGATGAGGCAATTGTTTACTTAAATAAAATCATCAATTTAAAAGTTGGGCAACTAAGAATCGATATACAATGTTTTGCACGTCTGCTTCATTTGATAGCGCACTATGAACTGGGGAATATGGAACTTGTAGAATACCTGATCAAATCGGTCTATCGGTTTTTAGCAAAAATGGAAAATCTTGATTCGGTGCTGTCGGAAATATTTTCGTTTTTACAGAAGTCGTTATCATCTCAACCAAAAAATTTAGGAAATGCATTTGTTTTGTTGAAGGCTAATCTGGAGAAAACAGCCGATGATAAATACAGTCGCCGCTCTTACCAGTATCTTGATATCTTAAGCTGGCTTCAAAGCAAAATAGAAAATGAACCTGTGCAGAATATCGTGCGAAAGAAATTTTTAGGTAAGGAAAAGCAGGAGTAATAACAGAAAAGCCTGCAATTTTTTATTATTTGAGTGTTTTATTTCCAAATTTTTATTTACTTTTGCAGCCCCAAATAGTTCTTTTGAATAATCTCTTCATTTATGTGTAGAGATTGGGAGTATCTCCATAAGGCGATACGTTAACACCAAAAAAATAAAATATGGCTAAAGAAATCACCGGCTATGTAAAACTCCAATGTAAAGGAGGACAAGCCAACCCCGCACCGCCAATTGGGCCTGCATTGGGTTCTAAGGGTATCAACATCATGGAGTTCTGTAAGCAGTTTAATGCTAGAACCCAAGACAAACCTGGTAAAGTATTACCGGTTCTCATCACAGTCTATGGTGACAAATCATTTGAGTTTGTAATTAAAACTCCTCCTGCTCCTGTACAATTAATGGAAGCTGCTAAAATCACATCTGGTTCTAAAGAGCCAAACCGTGTAAAAGTGGGTAAAGTTACCTGGGCACAAGTAGAAGAAATTGCGAAAGATAAAATGCCTGACCTTAACGCATTTACGCTTAATAGCGCAATGAGTATGGTTGCTGGTACTGCACGCAGCATGGGTCTTACTGTAGAAGGTAAAGCTCCTTGGGAAAATTAATCTTGTCCGCCGCAAGGAGGATTATCATCACAAAACTTTAAAAAATGATTACTAAAAAAAGAAAACTAGCCAATGCCAAGGTAGATGCCAACAAAGCATATACACTTAAAGAAGCATCTGCACTAGTTAAAGATATTAATACAACAAAATTTGACAGCTCTGTTGATTTACATGTTCGTTTGGGTGTAGATCCTAAAAAAGCTGATCAGGCAATTCGTGGTACTGTTTCATTGCCACACGGTACTGGTAAAACTAAATCTGTTTTGGTACTTTGTACGCCCGATAAAGAAGCAGAAGCTACAGCAGCCGGTGCTGATTTTGTAGGTTTAGACGAGTACATAGCAAAAATTGAAGGTGGTTGGACAGACGTAGACGTTATCGTAGCCACTCCATCAGTTATGCCTAAAATGGGTAGACTTGGTAAAGTGTTAGGCCCACGTAACCTTATGCCAAATCCTAAAACTGGTACAGTAACAAATGATGTTGCCGGAGCAGTAAAAGATTTGAAAGGTGGTAAAATTGCATTTAAAGTAGATAAAGCAGGTATAATTCATGCATCTATTGGTCGTGTAAGTTTTGCTCCTGAAAAACTGGTTGAAAATTCAATGGAGTTTATCAATGCTCTTATTAAATTAAAACCTGCAACTTCTAAAGGAACATACCTTAAAGGTGTAAGCATGGCAAGCTCAATGAGCCCAGGCATTTTGGTTGATACTAAATCTGTTCAAAACTAAGAAGCCCTTTTTAATTCCGATTTTTCGGGAAACAAATGGTGCTAATTTTTAAAATAATTGAAATGACAAAACAAGAAAAAAATGATGTGATAGAAGTGCTGAAAGGCAAGTTCTCACAATACAGCAACTTTTATATTACTGATACCGAAAGTCTTTCTGTAGCACAAATAACTACACTTCGTAGCCATTGCTTTGATAAGCAGGTTGAAATGAAAGTGGCAAAAAATACCCTTATCAAAAAAGCATTGGAAAGTATCGATGCTGAAAAATATGCAGGTGTATTTGATTCATTGCATAAAGTAACTGCTTTAATGTTCAGCGAAAATCCAAAAGATCCGGCTGTTATACTTGCAGGTTTCCGTAAGGCTAACAACAACGAAAAACCTTTGTTGAAAGCTGCTTTTATAAATGGTGATGTATTTACTGGTGATAACCAGTTGAAAGCACTTACAATGATCAAAACCAAGAACGAGCTTATTGGTGAAGTTATTGGCTTGTTACAAGCTCCAATTCAACGTGTATTGGGTGCATTGCAAAATAAAGATGCAGCTAAAGCTGAAGAAACTCCTGTAGTTGAAGCTGCTCCAGTTGCCGAAGCCGCACCAGTTGCAGAAGCAGCGCCGGTTGTTGAAGCACCAGTTGCTGAGACACCTGCTACTGACGCTCCTGCAGAGGAAGCTCCAAAGGCTGAATAAATTTAATCCTTGGCTGATCGGTGAAATAACACATCAGTTAATAAATATTTTTTTAATAACACATCCGCCGGAGTGAATAACAATGAAGGCGGAAAAAAACAAAAATCATGGCAGAAATTAAAACACTTGCTGAAAGTTTAGTAAACTTAACAGTAAAAGAAGTACAAGAATTAGCTGAATTCTTAAAATCAGAATATGGTATTGAACCAGCAGCAGCTGCAGTTGTTATGAGTGCAGGTGATGGTCCAGCAGCAGTAGAAGAGAAAACATCTTTTGATGTTATCTTGAAAGCAGCAGGTCCAAACAAATTAGCTATCGTTAAAATCGTTAAAGACCTTACAGGTCTTGGTTTGAAAGAAGCTAAAGATCTAGTTGATGGTGCTCCAAAAGCAATTAAAGAAGGTGTTGATAAAGCAACAGCTGAAGAACTTAAAACTAAATTAACTGACTCAGGTGCTGAAGTTGAAATAGCTTAATTCTTTTTGAATATTTTTGAAAGCCTCGAAGTTTACTTCGGGGCTTTTTGTTTTACAACTCTATCCTCCTGTAACCTTTTTGGTCCTTGTATTTAATTTATTTAGATCATATCATTGTTTTTAGGATATTTACAGACAAACACCAAACTACATTATGAGAATTAAATTATTAGCTTATTTACCCTTGTTTATTTTTTTTACAACATCTTGTAATTCTAAAAAAGACACCAATGTTGAAGTATCAAAAAGGACTGTTTTTTTTGATACAAAAGGAATGGATAGCTCAGTGAAGCCCGGGAATGATTTCTTTACCTATGCCAACGGTGGTTGGATGAAACTAACAAAAATACCTGACGATCAATCGGGTTGGGGAAGCTTCTATGAATTGTATGAGAAGAATCAAAATCTGTTAAGGGGCATTATTGAAGATGCAGCCGGCAGTGCTCCTAAGATTGGTACAATCAAACAAAAAGTTGGTGATTATTACACTTCGGCAATGGATACAATTGCCATTGAGAAAAAAGGGATGGAACCAATAAAGCCATTGCTTGCCAAAATTGATGCGGTAAAAAATTACAAAGAATTAATAGCATTACTTGCAAATCTAAATGCAGCAGGACAGGGGCATGACTTGTTTGGATTTTATGTAGCAGCAGACGATAAAAATAGTCAAAAGAATATACCAATTTTTATACAATCGGGACTTAGCCTTCCTGAAAAAGATTATTATACAAAACAAGATAGTACAAGTAAAATGGTAAGAGCCGCTATGTTGGATTATGCAAAAAAATTGTTTCAGTTTACCGGACAAGATTCTGCTACAGCAATTACAAATGCAGCTTCGATTTTAGCACTGGAAACTGAAATGGCAAAAAGCCACAAACTACCGGCTGATTTGCGGGATCCTCAAAAAAATTACAACAAACGGAGTATAGCTGATTTACAAAAAACAATTCCAAATGTTGATTTAGGGTTGTTTTTTTCAGCGTTAAAAGTAACACCCGATAGTGTGAATATCTCTCAGCCCGACTATTATTCAGCACTTAATAATTTACTTGTAACACAACCGATCGAATCGTGGAAAAATAAAATGAAGTTTGGTTACATTTCTCGTAACGCTTCACTTTTAAGCAAAAATTTTAGCGATGCTTCTTTTGCCTTTAATAAATTATTTAGTGGACAAAAAGTAGATCAAAGTCGGTGGAAGAAAATGGTATCAAGAGTTGATAGAGGTTTGGGAGATCTTGTGGGGCAATTGTATGTTGAGAAATATTATACCGAGGAGGCAAAAAACAGAATGAATGAATTGGTAGATAATTTACAAAAAGCGTTTGCCGCAAGAATATTGAAAAATGAGTGGATGAGTGACACTACCAAGACGAAAGCCATTGTAAAACTGAATGCATTTTTAAAGAAAATTGGCTACACGTCAAAATGGAAAAATTTTGATGATGTTACTATAAGTAAAGATGATTTTTTCGGTAATGTACAAAGTGTAAGAGCCCATGATTTAAGGGAATCAACTGCAAAAATCGGCAAGGTTGTTGACAGGACAGAATGGAGCATGACGGCGCCAACTGTAAATGCATATTACAATCCAAGTAACAATGAGATTGTTTTTCCCGCAGGTATTTTGCAGTTTCCTTTCTTTGATGTAAACGCAGATGATGCCATCAATTACGGTGGAATTGGAATGGTGATAGGTCATGAAATGACACATGGTTTTGACGACCAAGGAAGCCAATACGACGAAAAAGGTAATTTAAAAAATTGGTGGAGTAAAGATGACCTAACGAAGTTTAAAGCCAAAACAAATTCCATCGTACAACAATATGACGCATATAAAATGCTCGGCGATATGCATGTAAATGGTTCACTCACGCAAGGGGAGAACATAGCAGACATTGGCGGACTGTGTATTGCATACGATGCATTTAAAATGACGAAGCAAGGACATGATACAATAAAAATTGATGGTTTTACACCTGATCAAAGATTTTTCTTAAACTATGCCCAAATTTGGAGAGTAAAAAACAGAGAAGAAAATATGCGTACCCAACTTCTCACGGATCCTCACTCCCCTGAAATGTTCCGTGTAAATGGTCCATTGATTCATTTTGACCCTTTTTATGCTGCTTTTAATGTTAGTCCCGGAGATTCGATGTATATTAAGCCTGAAAATAGAGCAAGGATCTGGTAACATACTTTTAAACAATTAAAAATAAAAAAAATGAGCGACGACATTATTAAAGAAGAAGAGGGTTTTTTAGACAAGTTAAAAAACAAGGCATCAGAACTTGCTGATAAAGCAGGAGATGTTTGGGATGATGCAACTGTAAAAGCAGAAGATCTTTGGGACAAAGCCAAGGACAAAGCTGAAGATGCCTGGGATGCTACAAAAGAAAAAGCAGGAGAATTAAAGGATAAAGCAGAGGATAAGTATGATGAACTTACCGGAAAAACACATGATGCCGTTGATGCCGTAAAAGACAAGGTTGAAAATACAGCAGATGCTGAAGCAACAAGATTGGCAAATGCTAAGGACGATCTAAGTAATATTTAAAAGCAGAAATAGTTCGCATTAAGCTACCATTTTAAATGGTAGCTTTTTTGCATTCTACAGCTATAAATGTGAAAGAAAATTTCGTTAATTTAGGTTGTCTATATTTACGAAATGCGGCATGACATTTTATCAAAACCCGCCGTTCTTCAAACTCCCTGCCAAATTCAAATTTGTTAGCAATTTATTTGATTTTATTTCCTACCTTTGCAATCCTTAAATTGACTTAGTAGCGCAAGCTCTATTTCGATCATAAGGGTCTTCACTAAACGTTTTAATTAATATATGTCTGCAACAAAAACAAATGCTGCTAAGCGTATCAACTTTGGAAAGGTTGAACTCATAGCGGAACAACCCGATTTGCTCGGTATCCAGATTCAGTCATTTAAAGACTTTTTTCAATTGGAAACCACGCCTGATAAGCGTAATGTTGAGGGATTGTTTCGTGTGTTCAAAGAAAATTTTCCTATAAGTGATACCCGAAACATCTTCGTATTAGAGTTTTTAGATTACTTCGTAGATCCACCACGCTATTCGATAGATGAGTGTATTGAAAGAGGTCTAACTTATGCTGTTCCATTAAAAGCAAAGCTTCGCCTTAGCTGTAATGATGAAGAGCATGTGGATTTTCAAACAATTGTACAGGATGTGTTCTTAGGAAATATTCCTTACATGACACCCCGTGGTACTTTCGTAATTAACGGTGCAGAGCGTGTAGTTGTTAGTCAGCTTCACCGTTCACCGGGTGTATTCTTCGGTCAGTCTATTCACCCGAATGGTACCAAAATATTTTCTGCCCGTGTAATTCCTTTTAAAGGTGCATGGATGGAATTTGCAACAGACATTAATAACGTAATGTTTGCTTACATTGACCGTAAGAAAAAATTCCCGGTAACAACTTTATTGCGCTCTATTGGTTTTGAAACTGATAAAGATATATTGGAGTTGTTCGGTATGGCTGACGAAATTAAAGCCGATAAGAAAAATCTTGAAAAGCAAATAGGCAAACGCCTTGCTGCTCGTGTATTACGCACATGGGTAGAAGATTTTGTTGATGAAGATACAGGTGAAGTTGTTTCTATTGAAAGAAATGAAATCATCCTTGAAAGAGATACTGTATTGGATGAAAGCAACATTGCTACTATTCTTTCTGTAGAGGTTAAAAATGTATTCATTCAAAAAGAAGAAGTAAGTGGTGATTATTCTATCATTTACAACACACTTAATAAAGATACTTCTAACTCTGAGTTGGAAGCTGTACAACATATATATAAGCAACTTCGTGGTGCCGATGCTCCAGATGATGAAACAGCACGTGGTATTATTGATAAATTATTTTTCAGTGATAAGCGTTATGATCTTGGAGAAGTTGGTCGTTACAAAATCAATCGCCGTTTAGGTCTTGATTTTCCAATTACTAAAAAAGTTCTTACAAAAGACGATATTATTGCTATCATCAAAACCCTTGTTGCACTTACAAATGGTAAGAGTGAGGTAGATGATATTGATCATCTAAGTAACCGTCGTGTACGTACGGTGGGTGAACAATTATATGCACAGTTCGGTGTTGGTCTTGCCCGTATGGCTCGTACAATACGTGAGCGTATGAACGTAAGAGATAATGAAGTATTTACACCGGTAGATTTGATCAATGCAAGAACATTATCTTCTGTTATCAACTCTTTCTTTGGTACTTCTCAGTTGAGCCAATTCTTAGATCAGACCAATCCTTTAAGTGAGATAACGCATAAGCGTCGTATCTCCGCACTAGGACCCGGCGGTTTAAGCAGAGAGCGTGCTGGTTTTGAAGTACGTGACGTGCATTATTCTCACTATGGTCGTTTATGTACTATTGAAACACC
>JBBREY010000088.1:0-10269 GCA_038225275.1 Chitinophagales bacterium
ATTGGTTTGCAAAACAACGCCACATAGGCATTGCAGCAGCATCATATTGTGTCATAGGAGGCATGCCCAAAATCAATTCAATTGTTCTCAACACAGATGAGGTTGAATACATTGTATGGTCTACAAAATTCCTTTTTACAAATCCTCCTGCAACATAAGCCGGGCTTCGGTGTGCGTCCACATGGTCTGCGCCATTTTGTGCATCATCTTCTAAAATAAACACCGCTGTTTCGTTCCAAATAGAAGATCTCCTCAAATATTCAATAAACATTCCAACGGCAAAATCGTTGTCAGCAACATGCGCATTCGGCGACGGCCTTCCTTTGCGCAAGCCTTCAGTATGGTCGTTTCCAAATCGTACCGTATTTAACTGAGGTACTTTATTAATAGCTAGCAAAGAGTCAAAGTCTCTTTTCCATTGCGCAAATCTTGTAGTGTCTTTTACCGTCATGTTATAACCTGTATAGTAATTACACATGTTATTTTTTAATGAAGGGATATTGGCTTTTCCATCATCTGCAAACTCTCCATAAGTTCTATATGTAACATTGTTTTTTTTGCAATGGTCCCAAATAAATCCATCCTTGTTATTAGCAACACTCCTATTTCCTTCAGCATCGTACCTGCCACCCCGGGCACCGTAATTTGTGGGCCATGTTTTTTCTAAATAGTCTGTTGAATAGCCGCCCATACTCCAGTTGTGGCCATCTGCACTTACTTCTGCATCAACATAAAAATTATCAAGCAGCACAAAATCATTTGCAAGTTTGTGCTGGTTGGGCGTTACATTTTTACCAAACAATACCAGGCTTGTGTCGCCATTTCCCTTTGGCATATCACCGAGTATCTGATCATAAGTTCTGTTTTCTTTAATTACATAAAACACGTATTTTATGGGCGATGTTTCACCTACTTTTCTCGGTACAGGGTTTCCCGCAAGCCCCTCTACATTTAATTCTTTTGCTTTTGTGTAAGGCGTATTTGCATAAACAGCTTTTGAAAATATTTCTAACTGCTTTTTAGAAGGAGTCGGAATAATGCTTAACGAACCTTTAAAAAGCCCGGCAATGTACTGCACGCCCATTGGCTTAGATGTATCTCCCTGCTGGTACAAAACAGTCTGGTTACTTCTGTAAGGACTGGGACCAAAAGGATTTGCCGATGAAGAAAACCCTTTGCCATTTGATACCAGTATTTTTTTACCGATAACTTTTACATTTGTCGGATACCAGCCTACGGGTATAAATCCTTTTGATGCACTTTTCCCGGTTTTACTCACATCAAAAACCGCTAAACAGTTGTTATCTGCATTGGCAATGTAAAGCATTTTTTCATCTGCACTTAATGCCAAACCATTGGTAGTGCTACCACTTGGCGCATTTGGATACAATGCAGTGTTCAATGTTTCAATTACTTTTTTTGTTGCAAGATCAATGATGGAAACGCTGTTATCGTTTGCATTTGCAACATATAAATGAGTGTTTTTTTTATTGATAATAATTTCATTCGGATTATCCCCTACAGCAATAGCTTCTTTAATAGCCACTGATTTTGTATCAAACAAAATAATTTTATCGGCGCCCCAGCAACTGATGTACAATGTTTTTTTATCGTTGGAAAGAAGACATGCATAAGCCTCTCCATCCAGTTTTATTTTTTGTAGAACCTGTTTGGTTTTTAAATCAACAATATAAAGTGAATTGTTTTCTTTGGTAACAACATACATTTTTTGTGCAGCATCATCTACCTCAATACCTGAGGGAGAAATGAGGTCTTTCATTTTTCTGCCAAGCAAAAAACTATCAGCCAATATCAGTTTGTTTTGTACAATGTTGTATTGTAATATCCAGTTATCATTTCCACCACTTGCATACAGCTTTTTTTCATCGGCAGAAAATTTTAACCCATACCATGATTTTGCAATAACAACTTTATCAAGTTCCTTTTCCGTTTTTGGATCAAATAATTGTATGCTTTGTGTGCTTTGGCCATTATTGGTTACGGCAAAATATTTTTCTTTTTTACTTACTGCAATATTCAGCGGAAGATCCCCCAACGGCATTGCCTTGCCTGCAGCGGAAATACTCCAGCCATTTGGCAACGTAATTTTTTTGCTTGTTAACTGTTGTAAAGTCTGGCTAAATACATTTAAAGAAAGACACGCCAAGGGAAGAAAATAAAATTTTTTCATACATCAAATTTATTAAAGTAATGTACGATGAAGTATATAAAAAAATAGTATTGAACGTTATGCTTTCTTTAATTTTTTATTTAAAAAATTCAATTGGTTAGCTTATTAAGGAAATTCTGTCTTAACAAGGTATATCTACGTTTTCTACTTAGGTAAAAGCTAAATAATAAGATCATCAAAGAAATATTATTTTAACACAACAGGAATATAAATATTGAAGGTTGAGCCTTCGTTAGGCACTCCTTCAGCGGTGATAATTCCATTGTGATTTTGTACTATTTTTTTAACTATTGCAAGCCCAATACCGGTGCCTGGGTAATTTTCCTTTACATGAAGCCTTTGAAAAACTTCAAAAATTTTATCCTTGTATTTTGGGTTAAAACCTATACCATTGTCGCTTACAGATATTCTGCAATAACCTTTCTCTTTTATAAGTTTAGAAGTGGAATGTTTAGCAATTTCTTTTGCAAATGTGGCTGAGTCTCCCCTTACAGCTGAAATTTTAATATGTGGCGGAATATCATCTTTTGCAAATTTAATTGCATTGGTAAGCAGGTTGCTTATTATCTGCCTTATCTGAAAAGGAAGTACTTCAGCATCGCACAATTTATCTATTTCTAAAACTGCTTTTTTTTCTCTTATAAGCTCCGAAAGTTCTTCACTCACTTCACCTACAATTAAACTAAGATCTGTATTTACAAATTCCCTTTCTGCTACATTTGTGCGTGAGTAAGCAAGTAAATCTTCAATAAGCGCCTGCATACGGTTAGCAGAATCCTGCATTCTTGTAAAATAATCTTTCCCTTTTGGCGACAATAATTTAGCTTCATTTTCTATAATCAAAGAAGCAAACGTTTGAATTTTACGAAGCGGTTCCTGCAAATCGTGGCTAGATATATAGTTGAACGCCAATAATTCTTTGTTGGCAACGCTTAGTTCTGCGGCATGCTTTTCATTTTCTTCGTTTTGAAATTGAAGCAGTGCATTCGCAGCACTTAACTGAAGGGTACGCTGCACAACTTTTTCTTCCAGCTCTTTTGAGTGGATTTGTTCCGTTTCCAGATTTTTATTTCGGGCAATTACCTGCTCGGTAACTTCATAACCAAAAAGCAAAATGCCATCAATTTTTTTATCGTCGTTATATATAGGCTGGTAACTAAAATTAAAATAACATAATTGTGGCGCCATTCCTTCTTCCCGAATAAGCGTAGCAGGTACATCAATACCAACAAAGGGTTCACCGGTTTCATACACCCTGTCCAAAAGAGCATCAAAGCCTTGCCCAATCATTTCAGGTAATGCATCTAAAAATGCTTTACCCTGTATTTTTCGTTTACCAAACAAAGCCTGGTATCTTTCATTTACCAGATCATATACATGGGTAGGTCCTGTAAGTGTACATATAAATGCGGGAGCATTAAGCAGTAAATCCTGTACCATTGTTGCCTGCGCTTCCATTTTTTTTCTCGCTACAACAACATCCGTTATATCGTTTGTAATACAAATAATACCTGTAATGGTAGCAGTTTCATCAAACATTGGCTGATATACCAAATTATAATATCCTTTTTCAGTATTGCCAGTGGAAGATATATTATATTCCAGTTCTTTGATGTGATGTGGTATACCCGATTTTAAAACCTTGTACAATTTTGGCTCAGCAATACTTCTGGTTTCAGGCATTGTATCAAAAAGATTTTTACCTACAAAATCTTTTTCAGTCATTCCTACAATTTGTAAAAAAGCTTCGTTTGCCATTTCTACATGAAAAGTTATTCCTTTAAAAATACTTACGCCAACAGAAACCTGTAACAAAATATTTTTAAATCTTCCTAAAAATTCATCATCTTTTAACCTGTATTTTTTTTGCTCCGTAACATCTTCAATAGCCAGTAAAATAAATTTCTCAGCACCCATTTCACTAATTACTTCTGTAGCATTTAACAGCAGTATTTTTTTACCAACCAATGGAAAATTATGTACTACTTCAAAATCTGTAAAGGTTTTATTTTCTTCAACAATACCACTTAACAAGGTTCTTAAGGCAGGAATGTTCCAGTTCTTATCTGCCAGATCGAAAATTAAAATCCCTTCTGTATCTTTTTTCTGAATATGAAAAGTGGAGTAAAATGATTTGTTTGCACTGCGTATTCTCAGGTTTTTATCAAGTACCAAAAGGGGTTCTCTAATGGTTGCTACAATAGATTCTGCATAACGCCTTGCGGCAGTTATTTGTTCGTTAAGGCTTATTAATTCCTGGTTTACTACAGTAAGTTCTTCGTTGGAGCTTTGCAGTTCTTCCTTGCTCGTTTCCAGTTCTTCATTTAAACTCTGCAATTCTTCGCTGCCACTCAGCAGTTCTTCATTGGCACTTTGCAGTTCTTCATTGGCAGCTTCCTGGTCTTCAGTAATGCTGCGCATATCTTCCCTTGTTTGCACAAGCTCTCTTTCAATCTGAGTTATATAGAGGTCTTTTTCTTCGCTTAATAATGTAGACTTGCCATTGCCATCAGCAATTTCAGGTGTTGATATATGAAGGGTTTGATTATCGTGAAAAAGTATTAAATAATGCGGCTCTACCATGTTTGGAATTGGCATGGCTTCTATATCTACAAATCGTTTTACATTATCTATATTTAAAACAATATTTTCTTTTAAAACTGTTCCATTTAATTTTTTTGCTTTGTGCAAAATATTACGAAGTTCAAAAGCCAGACCGCTGCGTGCCATCTTTAATAAGTTGTGGCTTGGCTTGCCTGCAGCCTGTTCTAAATACATATTTGTATTTCCCCTAAAATGCACAATATCCATGGCATCATTTACAACAACGCCTGCGGGAGTATATTTACTGAGAATAATCTCATCAGCCGTTTTTTGAAAATCAGTTTGCATTGGTTCATTTTTAAGATAGGGAGAAATGTTCTGAATACTTTTTTTACTACGTGGACTTACAACATGCATAAATTTTGACGGCGCATCTTTTTTTACAAATAATTTATCATGCTTTACTATTGATAAAAAAAGATCAGGCATGCTGTTGCTCGTTTCTGATTTGCCGAGCAACAAATACCCGTGGGGATTTAATGCATAATGAAAAGTAGAAAATGCTTTTTTCTGCAGATATTGCTCCATGTAAATCAGCACATTTCTACAGCTTACAAAATCAATTTTACCAAATGGCGGATCTTTTAAAAAATTGTGTACAGCAAACACACACATATCCCGCAGCTCTTTATTTATGCGGTAACCAACATCCGTTTTTGTAAAAAAATCTTTCAGTCTTTCATCACTCACTTTTTCTATTTCGCCTTTTGTGTAAGTGCCGGTTCTTGCTTTTGCAATGGCAGGCACACTAATATCAGTTGCAAAAATTTGCACCCTTTCGTGGCTGTCGCCTAAAAATTCTTTTAAGCACATGGCTATTGAATAAGCCTCTTCTCCCGTACTGCAGGCTGCCACCCATACTCTTATTGGGTTGTTTTTATCCTTACTCTTTATTATGGCAGGAAAAACAGTTTCGCATAAATTTTCAAAAACTTTGGCTTCTCTAAAAAAGGAGGTAACGGGTATCAACAGATCTTGGTACAATGCATCCTGTTCCGCCTTATGCAGCCGGGCATAAGCAAGATATTCTGCAACATTTTCATTTTTGGTTATTGCAATTCTGCGCAGTATTCTTCTTCGAACGGTTGTTTGTTTATAGTAAGTAAAATCTGTTCCTTTTCTTAAGCGGAGTAAGGTTAAGATCTGCTTATAATTGTCTTCTTCCTGCTTGGGTAATTTATCCAGATTTTCTTCATCCAGTTTTATTTTTTTTATTATTTCACTTATTTTTTTAGGGATATCTTCTGGTGGCAATATAAAATCTACCACTTCAGCATATATAGCACTTTGTGGCATGCCATCATACTCAGCCGAAGTATCCTGTGCAATGGTTATACCGCCATTGTCTTTAATTGCTTTCAGCCCAAGTGTACCGTCAGATGCTGTACCGGATAACACAACTCCTATTGCATGCGACTGATGAATTTCTGCAAGAGATGTAAAAAATAAATCGATTGGTAAATTAAGTTTGTTTTTGCTTTTTTCAGGCCTTGGGCTTAGCTCCAGTTTACCATCATTTGCTATCAGCATTTTATTGCTCGGTATTATGTAGATATGGTCAGGCAAAACCTTTATATTGTCAGATATTTCTACTACAGGAATTTTAGTAACTTTTTGTAAAATTTCTGCAAGAAAACTTTCATGGTTGGGATGAAGATGTTGCACTAAAACATAAGCCATTCCTGAATGTTCAGGTATGGCTTTCAGAAGTTTTTTAAAAGCATCGAGCCCGCCCGCAGAGGCACCAATGCCCACAACAGGAAATTGGTTTGTAGATTTAATCAGGTTTTTATCTATGCCATTATCATCCTCTTTTTCATTCATCATTATTTATTTTCTGCTGTAAGTACAAATTTATTTAAAGTAGGCGTAGTGGTAATTCCATTTCTAACCAACTTAATAACATTGGCTATTAAAATCTTAAGGTGCGCAAACATATTTGGCTTTTTTATGTACCAGCTTGCACCAGCTTCGTACAACGACTTAATCATTTTATCATCCAACGACGTTGAAATAATTACAACAGGTATATCTTTTAAACGGTCTGTTTCTTTTATTTCCTTTAAGCATTCGGCACCATTTTTACACGGCATGTTCATATCTAAAAAAATAATTTCGGGTAAATTATTACAAGTGTTGAGCCAGTTCATTACAGCTTCACCATCATTAACTGAAACTAATTTTACATCTGGGTAAAGTTCCTTTACTGCATCTGCAAAAAACATGCAATCGTCTACATCATCATCAGCCAGCAATATCAGGTCTATATTATGGTAGTTGTCAATTTTCATGTTGTGTACACTTTTATTGTAGATATTTTATTAGCAAAAAATGCTTTGTTTAGCAACTGGAATAAATTAAAAGAAAGTAAATGAAAACCTGTCTAGTCAAGGTAGCCTTATTTTATAACAAACACTTATAAACTTATGTAGGTTACGACGGCAGACACGCTAGAAAACAAATTTCAGGATCTAATTTAAAACATAAGCCTGAGAGCAAAGCTTAATTATAAGCAAGCTTTAATGCATAAACATTCGCAGTTTGTCATTTACTTCCGCTGCATTGCTTACAATCATTAAATGTGCGCCATTGTTTACAACTTCGTTGCAGGTTACATACTTAAAAGGCAAAATTCTATCGGCATCGCCATGAATATGATAAAGGTTTGGGTGGATGGTGGTGTTTTGCCAATTTGCAATCTTAATAATTGCCCACTTTAAAAAAGTTGGATCAGTATCATGCAGTATTGCAGAGAGCATTTTTTTATCTTCGGGGGTACGGCTGCTAAAAAACCAGTTGGTAAAAACATTTATTTTAATCAATGCTTTTGGTGGAACAATATTTACAATCCCTAATTTGCCAGCCATTCTAAAATAATACGGAATTTCATGTTTGTTTTTTGCTGATGAGATAATGATAATTTTACTAACCGTAATATGCTTAGCAACTTCAATTGCCATCATTCCACCAAACGACAACCCAATTAATATAGGATTGTCCGTTACAATTTGTAAGGTTAATCGGAGTGCATAGCTTTCTATGGTTTCATTTGTTTGCGGCGAAACCCATTTAACAAAATGAACATCATAGTCACTAAAATCTAACTTGTAAAAAACCCTTTCATCTGCACCGAGCCCGCTAAATATATATAGCTTTTTCATTAATGAGTTACCTGACTATTAGAGCTGCGGCATATTTTTATTGTAAGCTTTTAAAAATATGGCGCCTAAATTTTTATAAGGAGGAATGTAATCTTCCCAACTGTCTCTTACGTTTTTACTTGGGTCTCTAGAGAAAACTGCTGTAAGACTTTGCCACATTTTTGGCCAAGATAAATTTTCATTGGCTGCAAATACTTGGTTAATGTAGGTAAGTATCGGTCTATTAATGTCTCCTGTACCAATTTCTTTTGTTGAGATAATATGCGCATCAGGATTAATCGCCAAAATTTCATTCAAGTTTTGGTAACCGCCACATGAGCCAAGCACAACAATCTTTGCATCGCCAGGCATTCTACTCATAGTACGCTCTAGCCAATAACTATGGCCACGATGTACTATTACAGAGGGCTTTAGGTTTTGTTCTGCTAAATATTTTGCAAGGTGTATCTGTGCAGTATCATCTAAATTGGCATCGTTATCTAATGGTTTATTTGCAAACACAATTACATTGCCTTTTATTGAAGCCGCTTCCATCCATTCTTTTTTATCTGTTACTTTCCACTCTTTTGGTGAGAAGGAATTTCTAAAAGATGGGTAAAACATTTTACCATCCTTATCTCCATAAAAAAACACTTGCTCTACAAGTTTTTCTTTTCCATCTCTTACGTAATTGTTGCCAACTTCATAAATTGGCGGTATGCCTATTTTCGCTGAAAGATCAATTGTGTTATCATTTAAAGAAAGAAAAATTGTTTTAAGCAAACCATAAATAACTTTTGCTTTTTTGTTGTTTGTTGAAATGGCAACATCTTCATTTCTTGTCACGTTTTGCAACATGGTTTGCTGCAGTTGCTTGTTTGAAATACTACTGTAGCTATCCGCAACATCTACCGCATCTTCTAAGTTATTTTCCAGATGAGCCACAAAAGCCTGCATCAGTTGTTCTGATCTTTCGGGCGGCATTGTTTTTAAGAATGTATCAAGCTGGTTGTAATTGGCAGCCATTTTTATAAATTTTCTAAACTGGTTAAAGTTAACAGAGAGCAACAGCGAATCTCCTTTTGGTTTGGGACCCATTGTTTGCAACAACCTGCTAAAGCTGTGTTTGTAGCTGCTGGTATAAATTTCATTTTCACCCATCACCATCATATAATAAAGATCCTCAGCGCTCAAAGGTTGTATGGCACGCATTCTAATAGCAAGATTACTTTCTTCGTGCAAATTATTTATCGGCGTTATAAAATGTTGAATAGCTTTTTTCTGCAGTGTTTTTAAAAGCCCGTTAGCGCCATAATATGCAATGGCAGTATCATAAAACGGCTTTGCCATTCTCTTTGAATAGGCAGTAGCGGTTTTTGCCAATAAATTAAAATACCCAACGCTGTCATATCCATTAACACCGTCCCCAACAAATTTTTTAATGCTGTCGATACTTTGCCTTTCAGATAACAGATCATCTAAAAATGGAAAGTAAAAAAGCGCATTTTCAGTTTTGCTCAGCGCTGCCACCTGTGTCACCATTCTATCAGTATTGCGGTGTATTAATTTCCCTACCGTGCTTTTATCTGATTGGGCATAATTGTAAAATTGTACCGGGTTTAATTTACATGCCACCACTACAAGGCTGTCGGCAAAAGATTCTTTCGCAAATGGCGCAATGGTCTGCAGAATTTTATCGGGATTTAGGTTTACATATTTCAAATATACAATCGCTTCTGCTGCATCTCTGTCGTTATCGTCAGCAAAAATCCTTGTATTTAATTTGGCAACTATGTAAGAAGCATCCTGTAAAATAGGAAGTATAGATGTTTTTCCTGCTTTTGCTTTCAGCATTTTTTCAAAAGTTGTCAGCAACAAAGGGAGATCAGTATTTTTTATTTCATTCTGCTTTTTGCTTATTCTAAAATAAATTAAAACCTCAGCCACATTGCGTAAAAAACGAACCTTATCATTGTTGGTGGGTAACAATGTATTATCGGTTTCAATCCACTGTCGCATTTCATTTGGTATTCTGTACAACGCATCAGATACCTGGATGGTAATGCTCTCGTCAGTTCCTGTTTTTAACAAGCCATCAAGCTTGCCATCTAATTTATCAATACTCAGCTGCTCATTGCGTATATCATCGTGCCTGCTCTTTCTGCCAATTGGTATATTAGTAGTATCAGAGAAGGCAGTTGCATCAAATAAAATAATAAAAAAAGAAAGTGTAAAAAATATATGCTTCATATAGAAAGATTCTCGTGCAAATATGGTGCAATTTTTAATGGAGCACAACGCTAAGACAGTTAAATTGAAAAAACTGTTGCACCC
>JBBREY010000089.1:0-9927 GCA_038225275.1 Chitinophagales bacterium
TACGAAAGTTTCTTTGTCAGAATCATCGTGCTTAATAAATCCGAATCCTTTTTCAGAATTGAAAAACTTTACGGTTCCTTGATTTTTGTCCATTTTTTGTATTTGTATTGTATTAATAAAGTGCGAATGTAAGGGTTTTTACAATACAAATCTTAAATAACTTGAGCTTCTGCTTCCATATAACTTTCTATCGGTTCACAAGTACAAATTAAATTTCTATCACCATAAGTGTTATTTACTCTGCTTATACTCGGCCAAAACTTGTTTTCTTTTACAAAGGCCAAAGGAAATGCTGCTTCTTGTCTTGTATAAGCATACTTCCAAGTATCGGCAGTTATAATATATTGTGTATGTGGTGCATTTTTTAAAACGTTGTCAACTTTATCTGCAGTGCCATTTTCAATCGCAGCAATTTCTTTTCTAATAGATAATAATGCATCGCAAAATCTGTCTAGTTCAGCTTTATCTTCACTTTCTGTTGGCTCAATCATTATTGTTCCTGCAACAGGAAAACTTAAAGTAGGTGCATGAAAATTGTAATCCATTAAACGTTTTGCAACATCTTCTGCTTCAATTCCTGCACTTGTTTTAAATGGACGTAGGTCTACAATGAACTCATGGGCGCAAGTTCCGTTTTTACCGGTGTACAAAATCTTATAATCATTCTGCAACCTTGTCTTCATATAATTTGCATTTAAAATTGCAAATTCTGTACTTCTTTTTAAACCTTCGGCACCAAGCATTTTTATGTATGCATAACTAATCAATAAAATACTCGCACTGCCATAAGGTGCTGAACTAACAGCATGGGTTTTTGTGATGTGTGTATTGGCAACGCCTTCCATTACATGACCAGGTAAAAATGGTTTCAATTTATCATTCACCCCAATTGGTCCCATACCAGGGCCACCACCACCATGTGGTATGGCAAATGTTTTGTGGAGATTCAAATGGCAAACATCTGCGCCAATTAAGCCAGGACTTGTAAGCCCGACCTGTGCATTCATATTTGCGCCATCCATATAAACCAATCCACCATTTTCATGAATAAGTTCGCATAGATCTTTAATGGTTTCTTCAAATACACCGTGTGTACTTGGGTAAGTAATCATCAAGCCTGCAAGATTGTCTTTGTGTTTTGCAACCTGCGCAGCCATATCGGCCATATCAATATTACCGGCATCATCACATTTCGTTACAACCACTTTAAAGCCCGCCATTACTGCACTTGCAGGGTTGGTGCCGTGTGCCGAAATTGGAATTAGAATTATATTTCGGTGTGCTTCATTTCTATGTTGATGATATGCTCTTATTGTAAGTAAGCCTGTGTACTCACCTTGTGCACCACTGTTCGGTTGTAGAGATGTTGCAGTAAAGCCTGTAATGTTGCTCAACCATTCTTCCAGTTCTTTTAATATTACCTGGTAACCCTTCCATTGGTCTGCGGGAGCAAAAGGATGAATATTGCTGAATTCAGGCCAACTAACAGGAATTAATTCGGTGGCTGCATTTAATTTCATGGTACAGCTACCAAGCGAAATCATGGAGGTATTTAAACTAAGGTCTTTATTTTCTAATTTTTTAATATACCTCAGCATCATACTTTCACTGCGGTGAGAATTAAAAACCGGATGCGTTAAAAATTCAGAAGTTCTGGTTAATGCAGATGGAATATTGGTTAATAAAGCATCATTGCTAAAACTTGCTTCGGCTGTATGCTGATCTTTTACTTTGGCGAAAATGTGTAAAATATCTAGTACATCATTTTGTGTAGTTGTTTCATCCAAACTAATCAAAACTTCCTCTTTGCCGTAAAAGAAATTAATCTCAGATGCTTCTGCAGTTTCTTTTATTGCTCCGCAAAAATTCGTCTTTATTCTAAGTGTATCAAAGTAATATTTATTGTCGTTGGAATAACCCATTGCAGTTAATTCATCGCTCAAAGTTTTTGCCAACAAACTCGTGCGTTTTGCAATATTCTTCAACCCCTCAGCACCGTGGTACACCGCATACATTGCTGACATGTTTGAAAGCAAAGCCTGAGCAGTACAAATATTACTTGTAGCTTTTTCTCGGCGAATATGCTGCTCACGAGTTTGCAAAGCCATACGCAAACAACGGTTGCCTTGCGCATCAATGGTTACCCCAATTATGCGGCCTGGAATCGTTCTTTTAAATTCATCTTTTGTTGCAAAAAAAGCGGCATGTGGTCCACCGAAACCCATTGGCACACCAAAGCGTTGTGCGCTGCCAATGGCAATATCCGCACCCAATTCTCCCGGAGGAGTTAACAATGTTAATGACAATAAATCGGTAGCCATTATTACCAAAGCATTTGCATCATGCGCAGCATCAATAAATTTTCTATAATCTACCACTTCACCATGCGCATTTGGATATTGTACAATCGCTCCAAAATAAGTTTCATCTATTTCGGCAGTCTTGTAATCTCCAAAAACCAATTCAATATTAATTGGTGTTGCACGTGTGATTAAGATATCTTTTGTTTGCGCAAAAATATTTTCGTCTACAAAAAACTTTGGTGCGATAATGTGGTCTGTATTTTTATTTTTATGGTTGAAGAGCATCGCCATGCCTTCAGCAGCAGCTGTTCCTTCATCTAACAAACTTGCGTTGGCAATTGGTAAACCTGTAAGGTCAGCAACCATTGTTTGAAAATTCAATAAACTTTCTAAACGTCCTTGTGCAATTTCAGCCTGGTAAGGGGTGTATTGCGTATACCAGCCCGGGTTTTCAAATACGGTACGTAAAATAACCGAAGGCACAATTGTACCATAATAACCTTGACCCATGTAAGTTTTAAAAACTTTATTGAGTGAAGCTGTTTTTTTCAATTCTGTTAAGTACTGAAATTCACTCAACGGTTCACCGGTTTTTAAAGGCTCATTTGCACGAATGGCTGCAGGCACCGTTTTCGAAATTAATTCCTCCATAGATGCTATGCCGATTGCTTGCAACATCTCTTTGGTTTCAACAGCATTTGGGCCAATGTGCCTGGTTGCAAATTCGTTTTTTTGTTGTTCGAACAGATTCATGGATATGTTTTAGAATGTTATATTTTTTGTGAGCCGGGCAAAGAAGCAGCATCATTTCTATTTAGTGGCAGCCTGTCCCGATTTTCGGGATCGCACATTTCATCTTCAATTTAAAAATTAAACTTTATTTGTGCTACAGACCAACTGTATTTGACATATGCTTTATTTGCGCTGCAAATTTACAGTAATACAGTTAAAATAACTTTTGAGATAAGGAGTAAGATCGCATTGTTGAAAAACTAAGCAAATACCTGCTTTTAGTTTCATTAATTTTGTACATATCACAAATTAATACCGAATTACATACGACCATTAATGGATAACAACAAATTGCTTACAAATTGGCAAAAAAAATCACTAGAGCGAACTAAATTATACAAAAAGTTTTTGCACCGTGCAGATAAAAAAACAACCTTAAGAATACTTCCGATTTTAGATGAAGAAGCTTACGAAAATATCAATTGCCTCACCTGCGCTAATTGCTGCAAAAATTATTCACCAAGGTTTAAAGCCACAGATGTAAAACGGATTTCAAAAGTTTTGCAAATGAAGGAAGGTGTTTTTATTGAAACTTATTTGAGGTTGGATGAAGATGGAGATTATGTAACCACCACAAAACCTTGTCCATTTTTAGGAGAAGATAATTATTGTGGCATTTATGAAGATCGCCCGTCAGATTGTATGCGCTTTCCTTACACCGATGAAGATGTAATCATTAAACGCCAAGAGATCACCTTGAAAAATTCAACATTCTGCCCAATCGTTTATTTTGTATTGGAAAAATTGATGGAGAAGAAATAACCTTGTGTGTTACCTCTTCTCCATTTTTAATATTACGTACAATAATGATTTACATTTTAGCAGCTGTAAGTTCATCCCATGCCGCTTCTAATGGTCTGCTTATTCCATCGCCCTTCCATTCTGGTGAACCTGGAATTTCTTTTAGCTTTAGAAAATCTGCCTTGGTCATTCCTTGTGCCATACTTTCTTTTGCAAGCTTTAATACATTGCCAAGATAATCTCTGAAAAGTAAAATATCTGCTTTAGTAATTACAATATCATAAGCTGCTCCTGCATGCCCACATACATATTTTGTCGTATCGCTGTACTTATTGGTACCTGCTTCTAAGGTAGTAATCCACTGACCCATGTTGGCACCTGCAGTTCTATCTACAAAAGGATGGCGGCGGTTAAAAACTAAATCTCCAACATGTACAATATTTGCTTTTTCAAAATGCACAAAACTATCGCCATTTGTATGCCCTGCGCCAAGATACGTCAGGGTAAGTTTTTCGCCTTTTAACTTTTTGCTCCAGGTCGTATCAAAAATTGTATCAGGGTACAATTGTTTGTCTTCTGTTTTGCTTTTTATTGCGACCGCTTCCTGATTTATTTTAGAGTTTTTATGTGCCACTACATTTTTTACCAATCCTTTAAAAGCAATATTACCTGCGGTATGATCGCCATGGTGATGCGTATTCACTAATAATGAAAATGGCTTTTTTGTCTTTTTCATTATTTCATCTATACAATGTTTTGCAGATGCGGGAAATTGGCTGTCAACTACGATTGTGCCTTTTTTGCCCAACATAAATAAAATGGTTCCACCACTTTCTGTGAAAACGCCTATATCATCAGTAAGCATTTTTATTTGATAAGCCGGGTCGGCTAAAAATGAAGCAAGGGTACTTTTGCTTAACAATGCTAAAGCTCCTAGCGTAAGAGTAGTGTTTTTTATAAATGATCTGCGTTGCATAAAAAATTATTTAAGTGCGAAAGTTAGGATAAATATTATACAAAATAATTGGTTCGATTTCGAAATAGGAAAAGTTGAAAAAAGATTTTTTGCTGAAGGGCTGGCGGATAGAAGTGGATATCCTTTTTGCTGCCTTTGAGCAAAAAGATAGAAACGCATAGCCGTAACTGTTGTTGAAAAAAGTGCTGCTATCAAGAGCCCCAAATTAACCTAATACTCAATCTTCTTTAAATTCGGGAAGCCAATCCATGTACCCGCCACTACTAACACAGACATAACCCCGCCAAAAACAACAGCAGGCAAAGTTCCCATTAAGCGGGAAGTGATACCGCTTTCAAACTGCCCCAATTCGTTAGAAGAATTTATAAAGATCATGTTGATGGAAGAGACCCGCCCACGCAATTCATCTGGCGTATAGAGTTGCGAAATGGTGCCTCTAATTACCACACTTATACCATCGCAAATACCTGCAACGGCAAGTGCTAGAAAGCTTAACCAATAAAATTTAGAGAGGCCAAAAACAATGATAAAAATACCGAAACCTGCTACCGCCAATAACATTTTAACACCTTGCTTTTTTCTCATTGGTGCAGCCAATAGCATGAGTACACTAATCAATGCACCAATATCCATAGCAGCATTTAAAAAGCCATAACCAATTGCATTTGTATGCAAAACATTTTCTGCAATTTCTGGAATGAACGCAACAGCGCCACCAAAAAGCACTGCAAATAAATCAAGGGAAATGACACCCAACAAGGTTTTGCTGTTCCATACAAAATTAAAACCCTGTTTAATAGAACGTATGATCGGCTCTTTATTTTCGGTTAAAATAGGTGGCTTAGGTTTTAGTTGAAATGCAGAAATGGTAGCTATAAAAATAAGGGCTGCACTTACAAAATAGGCGTTTGAAATACCTGCCAATGCTATTATTAAACCACCCGTGGCATGACCTGCAATAGAGGAAATTAAATAGGATGATGAACTTAGTGAAATGGCTTTTTGAAGATTGTTTCTTGGTACAATTGCGGCTATCATACTACTTGCGGCAGGAGATGAAAACGACCTTATAATACCTGTAAAAAATACCGTAATAAAAATGATGAGCAGCTTTGTGGAAACAGTAAAATTTAAAAGTGGAGAACTTACGATTGCGAGCGCAAGCGCACACACAACATAAAAAATATAGGAATTGGCGAGTATTTTCTTTTTATCATGTGTATCTATAAAATGCCCGGCAAACAAAGCTGAAAAAACTGCTGGTAAAAACTCTGTAAGCCCTGCCAAGCCTACCATATAAGTATTTGCTAAATGAAAGACCTGGTAAATTACGATCGTTGAAATCATCCGTAACCCAAGTGTGAAAAATAATTTTGCACTTAAAAAGTGAGTGAATTCAAATGGTAATTTGATATTGGTATCGCTGTTCATTTATTATGGTAAAGTGAGGAAATGTTGGCCGTCTTCATACTCTTTATCCAAAGCCTCAATAATAATTTGTAAGTGTTTTGGATTATCTAGAAAGTCTGCATTAGAAGCATCTACAAACAATGTTTTTATGTGATGTTGTTTGATGTATTGAGTATATGTTTCCTGCAAATTAAATAGATAATCGTTGGGTATTTGCTGCTCATAAGTTCTATTTCGCTTTTTAATATTTTCCTGTAATTTATTTACAGGTGTGTGCAAATAAATTAAAATATTTGGCTGTACTATTTGAGGATTTATAATGTCAAACAATTTTTGATAAAGTCTAAACTCTTCGTCCGGTAAATTCACTTTTGCAAATAGTAAGCATTTGGTAAATAAGTAATCAGAAACAGTAATATTTTGGAACATATCTTTGGTCTGTAACAAATCTTTTAGCTGTTTGTAACGTTCAGCCATAAAGAACAATTCCAGCGGAAAGGCATATTGTTTGGGGTTCTCATAAAATTTAGGAAGGAAGGGGTTTTCTGCAAATTCTTCTAAAATAAGCCTTGCGTTAAAATGTTTGCTGAGTAAATGGGCAAGGGTAGTTTTGCCGGCGCCGATGTTCCCCTCTATCGTAATAAAATTATAATTCATTCGTGCTGCAAAATAAAAGGAAACCCTGCAAGAGTTATCAATTTTTTTGCACATTTAATTTATCCGGGCAAATTAGTAAGAGTTCTGTTGCTGTTTTTTTAAATAAAGGATGTTTATAAAACGGTGCAATTTCTGCTAATGGCACAAGCACGAACCTTCTATTTTGTATTTGGTTGTGAGGGACGATTAATTTTTCTGTATTTATAATGTCATCATTGTAAAATAAAATATCAATATCAATAACCCTTGCAGCATTTCTTGTAGTCCTCACTCTTCCCATTTCTTTCTCAATAGCAAATATTTTATTTAAGATAATTGAAGGTGCTAATGAGGACGACACAATTATAATTTGGTTTAAAAAATCAGGCTGGTCTTCTTTGCCCCACGCTGCTGTTCTATAGGTAGATGATGACTTGGTTATTTTGCCAATGTCTTTTTCAATTAAATTTATTGCAGCACAAAGTAATTGCTCGCTGTCGCCCATGTTACTTCCTAACAATAAGTAAACTGTATTCATTAAATACTAAATAATCTTTTATCTGTGCTGAAAGAAACTGTTTGTGTTATTTTTATCTTTTTAAAATCTGCATGAAGTGGATTAATGATAAAATTATGTTCTTCGTTAATAACTGCTGATGGAACTTTTAAAATGGCATGTGTCCCTGCTTTAATAAACTGATCACCCATAAATTGAGTGTACTCTACATCAGTAATCCAATCAATTTTAAGCTTGTTGTTTTTTACTTCTTTTACGTTAATGTTATCTGCAAAAGTTATGTGCAATAAACTAAGGTCTGTGGCAAAATCTGTAAACTCGTTATGCACAAGCATCTCTAGTACTGAAAGAGAAATATGTTCCGACGCATAAAGCATCGCAATACCTTTTGAGTTCCAGCGTCCACCGTAAAGTTTTGCTCCTGTGCCCGATAAATCTTCGCTAAATAAAGGATTACAAATTCGATATACTGTCATGCAAAAATACCTTGTTGAATTCTTCCTAGCTGTGTTAAAACACTTTGTATTCCTTCATAAGTAGACAGAGATTGAACAGAAAGATTACCCTCCATCATGTACGGATTTCTCTTTATCCATTCATAAAACTTTTCAGTTTTACCGAAAGTGATTTTTGCTTCAGCTAAAACTTTATTTATAAGTTGTATTCGTTCAGCATTAATTGGCGCAAACAAATGGTTGTCTTTTGCATAACGTTGGAGTGTACGTTCGCTGATGTGCAAAATATCTGACCACTCTGCCTGAGTAAATGGAATTTTGTCTGCCACTTTCTTAAAATCTTCATAAGTAAATTCTTTTATGGAAGTTTGTTTTATGGACTTTGTATAAACAGAAATAGGCTCGTTTAATTTATTTGAACTTTTATCTTGAGGATGATCATTAAGTTTTTTTATCTTTTTCATATCCCGACTTTTGTCATACAAATATACGACATCTGTCTTTTGATTTCTATTTCTTTCTCCTTTTTTTCTTATAATTTTACAAAATAATAATAGTTGTATGAAATATAGCCAGTTGAGAGCAATGCTTGCAATTACAAGAGCAAGTTTGCGATCTATTTTTAGAAGCCCTTCGGCTGTAGTTTTCAGTTTTGTTTTCCCCTTCGTTTTTATTATCGTTTTTGGTTTTATTGGTGGCGGAAGCGGCATGCAATCATACAAAGTTGTAATGGCAGATGGTGCAGATACTGCTAACGAATTATACAGTTCCTTAAGAAATTCGCCTAACGTGAAAATATTAAAATACAATGTTGCTGAATTAAAAACAGCTCAGCAGAAAGGTTCTATAGCAGGTGTTTTAAATATTATAAAAACGCAGGGTACTGCAACTCCCTTTAAGGTAGAATTTAAAAGTACAACATCCAGCAATGACCGATGGCCTCAGTTTACAGCTTTGCTCGAAAGTAAAATAAACGAATTGAGCAATGCTAAATATCAAAATCGCCCTACATATGCAATGTTTGATTTTAATGTGCCGAGAGATGTTGCGGTTATTCGCCAATATAAAACAATCGATTTTATTTTACCCGGACAGTTAGGTTTTTCATTGTTAAGTGCAGGTGTTTTTGGAGTGGCCTTCACTTTCTTCAGTTTAAGAAATACCTTGGTTTTAAAACGTTTTTTTGCCACACCCATTAGTAAAACGCATATTATTTTGGGCGAAGGTTTAAGCAGGGTTATTTTTCAAATGATAACAGCCATTGTAATTATTGGGGCGGGGAATCTGTTTTTCGGTTTTACATTGGTTAATGGCTGGATCACATTTTTAGAAATGCTTTTTTTGAGTTTTCTCGGCCTATTAATTTTTATGGGTTTTGGTTTTATAATAAGTGGTATTGCAAAAACGGATAGCACAATTCCGCCATTAGCTAACTTAATAACGTTACCTCAATTTTTATTGGGAGGAACTTTTTTTTCAATAGAAAATTTTCCTAAATGGTTGCAGCCTATTTCGAAAGCTTTGCCGCTAACTTATTTAAATACAGCTATGCGTAGCGTTGCATTTGAGGGATTGAATTTGTGGGATGTGAGATTTGAAATAGGAATTTTAATTTTATGGGGAATAGTTGTTTATGCAGTGGCTGTAAAAGCTTTTAAATGGGAATAAAATGAAAATGGTAAAAGGTGCACTTATTGTATTTGTCGGTTTATTTATATTTTTAACGCTTATTTCTTTATTGATACCAAGCCACATTGTTACTACACGTGCTGCGACGGTGCAAGCAGATTCTATAAGGCTTTACAATGAAATTGCCGATCTTAAAAATTGGAAACACTGGCATCCGGTATTTGTACAGGATAGTAATAAAATATCCTTCTCATCATCTACCACAAATGTGAATGATTACGCAGAGTGGGAAAGCAATAATAAAAAAGTAAAAATTGTAATTACAGAAACTAAGTTTCCTTACGTAAAAGTTTTGCTGCAAAGTCCTGGCGAAAATAATGTTGAAAATATTTTATCTTTAAGGCAGGTGCAAGAGCAGGGAAATATGCAGGTTCAATGGACATCAATCACAAAACTTAAATGGTATCC
>JBBREY010000090.1:0-9697 GCA_038225275.1 Chitinophagales bacterium
AGTAGTACCAAACAAAATGGTTCCATCAGCCAATAGCAAAACTGCTTTTTTATTATTGTTAGTTGACCTCAATAAAAATATTTTTAGCAATGATATAAAAAAAGCTCCGATAATAATATCGGAGCCTCATATAAATTTTATAAACACATATTATGCTTCTCTGCCGCCGTGTAATCTGTCTTGTAATTCTTTCAATTCCTCCATTTTGCCATCAGCAGCTAATTGCGCTTGTTGTGCCCAAGTAGTTGGATCAGCTGCATTAAAGTTACCCTCTGATGCATCTAAAATTTCCTTTACTTTTTCAGCTGTAGTTGCTGCAAGATCCGCAAAAGTTACAATACCTGCTGCAACTAACGTTTCAGCAACTTTTGGTCCTATACCTTCAATAAGTTTTAAATCATCCCCGTTTGCTGCTTTTGCCTTTGGAGCCGGAGCTGTTGCAATTTCTGCATCAGTAAAACCAGTTTCCGCTTTTGCTTTAGCACCACCAGATCTACGAGTCTTCTTAGCTGGCTCAGTTGCCGTTTCTACTGACTTACCATAAATGTCGTTGAAATCAACCAACTCAATCATAGCCATTTCAGCATTATCACCTTGTCTAGCACCAAGTTTGATGATACGAGTATAACCGCCTGGGCGACCAACAACTTTTGGTGCAACTACAGTAAACAATTCTTTAACAGCAGCCTTGTCATTCAAGTAACTAAACACAATACGGTGATTGTGACTTATTGCTTCTTTAGTATCTGTAGCTTTTGTTTTTGTAATAAGTGGCTCTATATAGCTACGCAATGCTTTAGCCTTTGCTACAGTTGTTGTAATTCTCTTGTAAGTAATCAACTGGCAACCTAGGTTCATTAACAAAGCTTTTCTGTGAGAAGCTGTTCTACTAAGGTTGTTATTTTTGTTTCCGTGACGCATGACTTTTATTTGTTTTTACTCCCCTGTACCGTGTCAGGAATTACAGGTTATCCTTTCGGAATTATTAAATTATTTTAATTGATTAATTAGTTTATCACCAATTAATTTTCATCATCCAATTTCAACTTGCTTAGATCCATTCCAAAGCTCAAGCCTCTATCTTGTAAAACTGAATCAATTTCACTTAAAGATTTCTGACCAAAATTTCTAAATTTCATTAAGTCTTCCTGCTCGTATTGAACTAGTTCACTTAAAGAATTAATTTTTGCAGCTTTTAAGCAGTTGAAAGCTCTTACAGAAAGATCTAAATCTTCTAACGGAGTTTTAAGCATTTTACGTAATTGTAAAGTCTGCTCATCAACCATATCTTCTTTCTTATCTTCTTTCGTATCAAAAGTGATGTTCTCATCAGTAATGATCATCAAATGTTGGATAAGAATACGACTAGCTTGTTTTACTGCTTCTTCAGGATGAATAGTACCATCGGTAACAACATCCATAATTAATTTTTCAAAATCAGTGCGTTGTTCAACCCTTGTATTTTCTATCAAATACTTCACATTCTTAATTGGAGTGTAAATAGCATCTACAGGAATATAACCGAATTGAGAACTTTTTTCTTTATGCTCTTCTGCAGGTACATAACCACGACCTCTACCAATTGTGATATCAATGTCAAGTTTTGCGCTGCTATCAAGTGTACAAATAAGTAATTCAGGGTTCATTACTTCAAACATAGGAGTGGCTTCTCCAATCATACCTGCAGTAAATTCTGTTTTACTCTTTATTGATAAGGTTACTTTTTCAGAAGTAACATCATGATCACCATTTAATTTAAAACGAACTTGCTTTAAATTAAGAATCATTTCAGTTACATCTTCTGTAACACCTTTAATAGTTGCAAATTCATGATCTGCTCCAGCGATATTTATACCGATGATAGCGTAACCTTCTAATGAATTAAGCAATACACGACGAAGTGCATTACCGATAGTTACACCATATCCTGGCTCTAATGGACGAAACTCAAACTGGGCTTCGAAATCAGTAGCTTTTTGCAGAACAATTTTATCTGGTTTAACAAAATTAAAAATGGCCATTTTTATTTGTTGGGTTTAATTTTTAAATAAGTATTAAGTATGTAGTCGTTAGTATTGAGATTTGATTATTTGGTATGGAGATACATCTCTCAATACTAAATACTCATTACTAAAATCTATTTAGAGTACAATTCCACAATAAGTTGCTCCTTAATATTTTCAGGAACACTTTCTCTCTCAGGATATGTAATAAATGTCCCTTTCATTTCAGCTTCATTCCACTCCACCCAATTGTGCTTCGGGTTTTTGCCACGAAGGTTATCAGTGATAGATTTGTTTGCAGCACTTTTGTTTTTAAGACCAATTACATCACCAGGTTGGCAGCTGTAAGACGGTATATTTAAAACTTCACCATTTACGGTAATGTGCTTATGACTTACTAATTGACGAGAACCTTGACGGCTAATACAAATACCCATTCTATAAACGGTATTATCTAAACGTGCTTCTAATAATTTGATAAGGTTTTCACCTGTAACACCTTTCTTGCGAGCAGCAGTTTCAAATGTCTTACGGAATTGTTTTTCCAATAAACCATAAGTGTATTTTGCTTTTTGCTTTTCAGATAACTGAAGTGCATACTCACTTGGAGATTTACGCTTTTTGGTAGCACCATGCATTCCTGGAGGAACACTATTTTTGGTTAACCACTTTCCGTTTCCGGTAATTAATTCTCCGAACCTGCGGGAGATCTTTGTTTTGGGGCCTGTGTAACGTGCCATAGTTTATATATGTGATTTTTTAGTGACGATTCACCATCATAAAAATCTTAAAAATCGATGATGAACCCTTTTTAGATATGAGTATTGAGAATTTGGTATTTAGATTGATCATTTGATAATAGTTATCTAAGATCTAAATACTAGCATCTTAATACTTATTTTATACTCTTCTCTTTTTTGGAGGACGACAACCATTGTGCGGCATTGGAGTAATATCCTTAATAGAAGCTACTTCAATACCGTTTTGAGATAAAGAACGGATAGCACCTTCACGACCACTACCTGGACCTTTAACTAAAACGTCAACTCTTTTTAAACCTGCATCTAATGCTGTTTTTGCAGCATCTGCAGCTGCCATCTGTGCAGCATAAGGTGTATTCTTCTTAGAACCTCTAAAACCCATTTTACCAGCAGATGACCAAGATATAACTTGACCTTGCTTGTTGGTAAGACTGATAATTAGGTTATTGAAACTTGCTACGATGTGTGCATCGCCATGAGCTTCAACTTTTACTACTCTTTTCTTTGCGGCTGCTTTTCCTGTTTGCTTACCGCCTTGCGCTTTTGCCATTTTTTTAATTATAGGTATTCGTTTAAAAAACTTCCGAAAAAGTCGGAATCGATATATTCTTACTGCTGACCTAAAGCTATCTAGCAATATATCTAAAAAATCGAGGTCTTGTATAAACAACGAATTACGAATATTAAATATGGTACATAGTTTACAAATACCTTTTATCCAAAATCCGTAAGTCGAACTTATCAATTACTTCTTAGCTACTTTCTTCTTACCTGCAACTGTCTTACGCTTACCTTTTCTTGTGCGGCTGTTAGTACGAGTACGCTGGCCACGAAGAGGCAAACCTTTACGATGACGAAGACCACGGTAACAAGCTATATCCAACAAACGCTTAATGTTCATTTGGGTTTCGCTACGCAAAGCACCTTCTGTTTTAATTTCACCACTAATGATATTACGAATAGCTGTTTGCTCTTCGTCATTCCATTGGTTTACTTTTTTATTAAGATCAATACCTGCTTTACCAAGAATGTATTTTGCAGTGTTAGGACCAATACCATAAATGTAAGTAAGTCCAATTTCGCCTCTTTTGTTTTTTGGCAGATCAATACCGGCAATACGAGCCATATTTTGTTCAGTTTAAGATTTTCTGTTTAATGTATATTATCCTTGTTTTTGCTTAAAGCGAGGATTTTTTTTGTTAATAACGTACAGACGCCCTTTTCTTCTCACGATTTTGCATTCTGCGCTGCGTTTTTTAATGGAGGCTCTTACCTTCATGGTTATTTGTTTTACTTTTTACTAAATACTTATTTAATTACTTGTACCTGAAAATTATTCTTCCTCTGGTTAAATCATATGGACTCATTTCAACGCCAACTTTATCTCCAGGTAAAATACGGATGTAGTGCATCCTCATCTTTCCTGAAATAGTCGCTAAAATTTCGTGACCATTTTCCAATTTTACTTTGAACATAGCATTGCTCAACGCTTCTACTATCGATCCATCTTGTTTAATGAGTGCTTGCTTAGCCATAATTTTCGGAGCGCAAAGATAGGATTATTATTTTAATAAAAGAATAAAATGGTGGCAAATCAATTATATCTGTTAGAATCAATTTAAATTATTAATTTTTAATCACTTATAAATGAGATATTTATAGACAAAGCTGTTTACTTGGAAATAAGTTTTGTAAGCAAAAAAGCTATTCGTTTGATCGAGTATCAGACGAATAGCTTTTGGTTGCGAGCATACCTAGTTTATAGAGTAAGGCTCAATCGTGCAAAAATGTAGCGGCCATTGAATCCAAATTGAGATACGTTTCTCGAATATTCAAACTGGTTATTATTACTAAGATCAATTGTACCTGGCGCACCATAAGCACCTGCCGAATTTGGTCTTGCGGCTGTTTGTGTTTTAAAGTTTTTATCTGGATAGATATCGAATATATTATTTGCTCCAAGTGTAATTCTTAAACACTTTGTTGCTATAAAACCTACGGAAAAATCTGTAATTGTTCTGCCTCCAAAAGTTGGATGTTCGGTTGCCAAAAATTCTCCGTTAACAATACCACCCTCAACAATTCCATTACCATTTATATCTGTTGTATTAGGGTCAGTAACCTCACCAAAATAGGTATGGCGCAAGAAGAATTCAAGTTTCTTATAATTAAGTGTATTAATTAGTGCAAGTTTTGAAGTTGGCACAGCAGATTCCAAATAAATGCGGCTTGCCTCATCGAAATACCTATTTAGATTTCCCGTATTTTTTAAAATATCAGACGCCTTAATATCTCCTACTTTTTTTGTTTTGGATACAGTTCCGGCTAAATCTGTTTTCAGGGTAAAACCATCAAAATTAAATTTGTTAGATATGATATAATCTATCCCTTTCGATTTTGTATTAATTGCATTTGTAAAAAATGTTGCTGATGTTGCGCCTGCCTGATCAAATGCTTGTTGAAGCACTAACTGATCTCCTATAGGTGTACCTGACGGTCGTGCAAATTGTCCTGTTAAGATAATGCGGTCCTTAATTTTAATAAAGTACCCGTCTACTGTTAGAGTTAGAGTAGAGTTTGGCACCTTATAAGTTACCCCTGCACTGTAACTATTGGACGTTTCCTGTTTTAGATTAGGTATGCCTAATAATTTTGCACCCTTAGATTCGTTTGTGAAGGTTCCTACTTCAAAAGGTACACCTCCTATAAATTGCGTAGCAGTTGAGTTAAAATATTTTTGTTGTAATGATGGCGCTCTAAATCCTGTGGCTACTGCTCCTCTTAAATTCAATCCTTTACCCGCTTTAATTCTGGTAGCAAATTTATAGCTAAACGTACTGCCAAAATCTGAGTAGTTTTCGTATCGTACAGCACCGTTTACTAACCAAGCTTTGGTAGGGTTCAATTCAACATCAACGTAACCTGCCTGGCTATTCCTTTTTCGGTTCAAAGAATTTTCAGGTCTAAAACCCGGAAAAACCTGTGCTCCGCCTGGTCTGCCACTACCAAAAAAGTCGGTTGGTAATTGAGTAGCAGGAGTAGTCGGTGTGGCCGGCACGCCATTTATATCATACCTCTCATAAGAATTTTGATCTCCTGCTTTTATTTTATAATTCTCCAATCTCAGCTCACCACCTATTGCCAAATTTAAACCGGCAAGTACATCATACTCATGAGAAAAATCGAGGTTAGTTGTATTTTGTGAGAAACCTAATTTGCCTGCTTCGAATTCTTTTGGAGATTTAAGGCCAAGTGTTGCATTCGAAGTGTTTTTTATGGTATACTTAAATTGGTTTTGTCCGTATGTATTACTAAGATCGTAATTCCATGTTCCAATTTTTCCCTTAAAACCAACTGCAATAGATGCATCTGTAATGTAGGAACCTATCTCAGGCAAAAAGCCATTTGGATAAAGTTCGGTGAGTGTTCTGTTCTGTACAGGCCTTCTGTAAAAACCTGCACTGTTACCATCTCTTATGCCATAGCCGCCAAAAGCGTAGAATGTATTATTTGCATTTATTGGCAAATTTGAGTTCAGAAACACCTGCCCACCTGATAGTTTTGATTGACCTATTCGCATATTAAAATCTCTTCTCTGTAGGCCTCTAAAAGCAAGCTCATTGTTTGACACATTAGCATTTGCATCGGTAATTGCAGAAAGTGCTGCCTGCATTGTTGCTATAGTAGTAGCATTCTGAATGTTTGTTTGCTGGGCGGCAGAAAAATAAGATACATTAGGAGCATAGGTTTTAATGGCGCTTAATATTTGGGCAGTATTTGGGGTGTTATTGATATTGCTGAATAATGATGACAAATTAAGTCCGCCCGCAGCCGCTCTGTTTTCAATGGCATTGTATGCATTAAAAACTTGACCATTGAAGTCAGTAGCTCTTCGTGTATCTTCTCGGGTAACAAAACTTCCTGTAAAATTGACAACGCCACCTTTTTTACCCAGTCCTACACCATAGTTCAGATCTAACTGCACTTGTTTACCATCAATACCACCTGTATGGTCATTAGCACCTTTACTAACATTGCCACCTGTACTTAATGATGAAGTAAGTTTGTTGATATTTTTTTTCATTACAACATTAATTACACCTGCAATTGCGTCAGATCCATATTGTGCTGCTGCACCATCTCTTAAAACCTCTATTCTTTCAATGGCAAATGCGGGTATAGCATTTAGATCTGTACCAACAGCTCCTCTGCCTGGTGTGCCGTTTACATTAACCAATGATGATGAATGACGTCTTTTCCCATTTAGTAATACCAGCACCTGATCAGGCCCTAAGCCACGCAACTGAGCAGGATCTATATGATCGGTTCCATCAGCAACTGTTTGTGTATTGGAAGTAAAAGAAGGGGCAACATAATTTAAAATTTGATTAAGATTCGTTTGTGGAGCAGCTCTGGTAAGGTCATTAATATTTAGTACATCTACAGGTACAGCAGTTTCGGTATTTACCCTGCGAATACTACGGGAACCTAATATAACAATACCAACTAAATCCCCCGCGCTTGCAAGCGTAAAATTTTGCGTGATAGTTTCACCCGCATTTATTTTAACTTGCTGCATTTGTGAAGTTCTGCCCGCAAAACTTGCGGTAATACTATAATTTCCCGCAGGTAAACTTAAAGAGTAATTACCATCATTACCCGCGACAGCAGCTGATTTAAATGATGCTGCCACTGCCGTTAAAGAAGCTCCAGATAAAGTTGTACCATCTGCTTCTTTTACAGAACCTGTTAACGTTCCGTTTTGCGCCATTAAATTATTTATGCTTAATGTAATAAACAATAAAACGAAGATTTTCGTTTTAAACATTTTAAAAAATTTCATAATTAGATTTTTGGTTATGGAATTTAGGTGTAAATTAAGATACAAATTCTTTTTTCAGACTTTCGCACAAACTCTGTAATAAAAAAACAGATGCGCTTATTAAAGTCTTAGTAAATTTTGCAAATCAAAACATCCAATTAGTTTACTCTGAAATTTTAACTTCTGTTCTTCTGTTCATCGCTTTTCCTTCAGCGGTAGCGTTGGAGGCTACAGGAATAGAACTACCATAGCCTTTAGCAGTAAGTCGTGAGGCATCGATACCCTTAGTAATTACATATGCCATAACGGATTTAGCACGTTCCATTGACAAGAGAATATTTGCTGCGGGTTTGCCGACATTATCTGTATGTCCACCGATTTCTATTTTTTCATCATCTTTTCTATTTAGATAAGCCACCAACTCGTCTAAAACAGGGAACGATTCAATCTTGAGATCTGCTTTTCCCGTTTCAAAATTTACATCATCTAAAACAAAAGTCTTTGCAGGCTGGTGCAACAAATCAACTATTTGAGGAGTTTTATAAGATTGGTTAGGGCCTAATGCCTGTATATCTAAAGTGATATTACTTACTGAATCTTTAAAACCTAAAATAAAAATATCGTACTTATCACCCGCAGGTAGACGCAATGAAAATTTGCCATCCTGTTGACTAAGTCCCTGAAATTCTTTTTGAGTTAATTGACTGCGAAATACCACTATTTCATTAGGAAGTGCATGTTTTTTAAAATCTGAAATACTCACGTCCACAGGCGCATCTTTTGGTTGTGATGCATTTTGCTGTTGGGTATTTGATTGCGCAAATAAAGTATTGACCAATAAAAAAATACATATTGAAATGGATAAAAAATTTTTATTCATGGCCATTTATTTTTTGAGAATAAAGGTACTTATTTAATAGAAGTGGATCTTGATTTTTAAAATTTGATATCGGTTATCTTATCATCAAAAAACTTCCTTTCAAAACCTGCGAACCGTTTTTTATGTCTATTATGTAAGTGTAAGCACCGCTAGGTAATAATTGTCCTTTAAAAAAACCATTCCAAGGTACAAGGCTTTGTTTTCTTTGAAATACAATCTGTCCATAGCGGTCAAAAATAGTTAATGTATGCAGGGGATAAATCTCAAGTCCAGGTACATTCCAAGTATCATTTTTACCATCGCCATTTGGCGAAAAAGCATTAGGAATAAAAATCCCATTTATAATTTTTACCTGCACCGTATCAGTAAAAGTACCGCAATTATTAAGCGCAACAGCTGTTAATACATACTGATAATCGGTTGGTGGATTTACCAGAGGGGTGAGGGTAATTTCATTATTGATAAAGTTGATGGGCGACCAAGAAAAACTCGCTACATCGCCGGAAATACTTCCGGTTAATTGAACGGGATTTGCAACTGTTGTTATTTTATCAACCCCTGCATTTACTATCGGTGATTTTACTACTTTGATTTCAACGGAAGTAGTATCCATACACCCAAAGCTGTTAGATACTTTTACGCTATAAATTGTGCTAATTATAGGACTCGCCTGTGTCGTCTGTTGTTGTGGCGTGCTCAATCCATTTACAGGGAACCATTCATAATTAGTGCCACCGCTAGCTTGTAATAATGTTGTTAATCCTGCACAAATAGTATCAGTTGCAAAAAAGATTAAAGCAATGGGTGAAGCATTTACGACCACATTTGTAGAGTCAGTAACAGAACAGCCATTTGCTCCAATTACTTTTATATAGTACGTACCGGAATTCTGTATCTGTGCATTTTGTATTGCAGGCTGGTTTGATGTAGATACAAAATTTGCAGGGCCCTGCCACTCATAATTTGATCCTCCAGATGCATTAAGAAGGATTGTAGCATTTTCGCAGACAGGGGAGTTATTAGAGACTGTTGCTACCGGTGAAGATTTAATAGTAACAATTAAAGGTTCAGAAGAAATACGACATTGAGCAGATGCAAAATTACCTGCCTCTGCAACCTGCAAGCGATAGCGATAAATACCAATTGCTGCCGACGTTCCATATTGCACTTGTAATGTTGTAGCATTTTCACCCACTAAATCATTGTAACTACTACCATTAAAACTTTGTTG
>JBBREY010000091.1:0-9446 GCA_038225275.1 Chitinophagales bacterium
AACCGAAATTCTTATGAGCCCAGGTGTAATGCCAACCGCATTTTTTTCAGCTTCGCTTAATTTGGAATGTGTTGTAGATGCGGGGTGAGAAGCAATACTACGGCTGTCACCAAGATTGTTCGTCATTGATAACAGTTGCAGTGAATTTAAAAATTTTCTTCCGCCAATTAAACCGGTTTTAATTTCAAACGTTACAATTCCACCGCCGTTGCTCATTTGTTTTTTAGCCAAATTATATTGCGGATGCGTTTTTAAAAATGGATATTTTACATTCGTTATTTTAGAATTACCTTCTAATTTAGTTGCTAATTGGAGTGCATTGTCAGCATGTTTATCCATACGCAAATGCAGGGTTTCTAAACTTTTTGTAAGCACCCATGCGTTAAAAGCGCTGAGTGATGGTCCGGTATTTCTAACAAATAAATACAACTCCTTTATTAAGGTTTTATTACCCACTACAACACCTCCAAGTACTCTACCTTGCCCATCAATATACTTTGTAGCGGAATGCACTACAAGGTCGGCACCAAAGTTTATGGGTTGTTGAACTGCAGGTGTAGCAAAGCAATTATCAACAACCAATAAAATATTTCGGGGCTTACAAATGTTGGAAAGCAACGCTATATCAATAATATTTAACCCTGGGTTTGAAGGTGTTTCCACATAAAGCATTTTTGTATTGGGCTTTATGAGCGCCTCAACTATTTCAGGTTTATCCATATGAAAATAGGAATAATCAATACCCCATTTTGGCAAGTATTTAGTAAGAATTGTATGAGTAGAACCAAACACCGCAGATGCTGACAATATATGATCGCCGGCCTTTAAAAAAGCCATGAACGTACCAAACACAGCAGCCATGCCAGTTGCGGTGGCAACACCTGTTTCCGCATTTTCAAGCGCAGCTATTTTTGCAATAAATTCATCAACTGTGGGGTTTGAAAAACGGGAATAAATATTTGCAGTAGTTTCATCATTAGAAAAAGCATCAGCCATATCTTCAGCCGAATCGTATGTAAAGCTGCTGGTTAAAAAAAGTGGTGTACTATGTTCTTTTTGTGCTGTTTGCTCTGTTTGCAGACGAATGGCTTTTGTAATAGGATGCAGTTCTTTCATGACGTTTTTAGGGGAAACATTTTTTGTAATGATGTAACGATATTGATTGATTCATAATCACCTGTAAGATTATCCCTCAAAAAAAACATCATTTACTTTTACTTTAAATTTGATGGTAGCGCCCGCTCGCCTTAGGGTTTCTGAAACAGAGCAATATTTATCTATGGATAGTTGAACAGCTCTGTAGGCTTTTCCGGGTTCTACATCGCCAACAAATTCAAATACCAAGTCTACAGTTTCCCAAATCGACGGCTCCTTGCCTTTTTCTCGTTCGCCATCCACCGCAATTTTAAAACTGGTAAACGCTTGTTTTTGTTTTTTTAAAATACTAATAACATCAACAGCACTGCAACCACAAAATGCTGCAAGCAACGTTTGCATTGGTCTCAGTCCTTGTCCATTTCCACCTTCACTTACAGGAATATCAATAAGCATACTATTGCCAGTTGCATCGGTTATTGTGATTCCATAATCGGGTGTTGTTCTTTCTGCAATTAATAGTGGCATGTTATAAATTTTATGCGAAGTTAAAAGGAATGAAGGTATTAAGTAAATTACTGAGAAAGTTTGGGGCTGTAATCCATCAACCAATAATCAACTTTTGTTCGGCCTTAGTCGCTGTACCGTATGCCGCTAAGGAGCGGCACACATCGCTCCCTCCGCCGCAGCCCTTCAACATTTGTACATCAATGTAACTTTTATTAATTAGAAAGTTTTGAGCGGTTTTGGGGTGAGACATTAAAATGAAATAATGATATCGGTCCAGACAAATCATTTCATTTATTTTAGGATCCTAAAAAACGGTAAGCTAAATGATAAGCATAGGAATGTTGACATTTCTCAATAAATTATTTTAATTTTCGCAGCATAAACAAATTATGAAATCGAAAAATAAAGTACGTTGGTTATTGCAAGCAGTTGCAGGCTTGCTTTGTACTGGCGCAGGTTTATCTATGGCAATAGATGCTGGTCTTAATAAACTACAAAACGGCAATTGGTTTTGGTACGGCACATTTGCACTAGTAGTATTTCAAGCAGGTTTATGTTTGATGATAGATTCATTGCGGTATAAAATAAAAATTGATGATGAAGAAAACTGATATTAATCACCACCCATAAAGCAAATAATTTAACAGATTAATATTTCCGACTTCACAAAATCGTATTCCTCCATAATTAGTAAATATTTATCATTTTCACAGGTAACTTTATATTCAACTTCAATTAATGAAAAAACTATTAGCAAGTGCATCTATTTGCATTTTATCTCTAACCGCATTTGCGCAGCAAACAAATCTTAATGCTTTTAATAAAGAGCGGGAGAAGATAAGTAAAACGGGTTTAAAAATATTGGCAAGTTTTTCAGCAGCTAATATAATATACGGCAGCATTGCTGCGGGACAAGCCACCGGCAGCAACAAGTATTTTCATGAAATGAATGCTATTTGGAATGGCATTACGCTGGGCATAACGGGCATCGGTTTTTTAACTGCGAAGAAAGAAGGCGAACTCAATTACAGCGCATCTTTAAAAAAGCAAAGTGACATAGAAAAACTATTCTTGTTTAATGCAGGGCTTGATATTGCTTACATTGCCGGAGGAGCATATTTAAAGGAACGATCTAAAACGACCAGTAAAAATCCGGAAAGGTTGAAAGGCTATGGCCAAAGTGTAATGTTACAAGGAGGGGTTCTATTACTTTTTGATGGTATTATGTATGCGCTGCACAACAAGCATTATAAATTGCTCAATAAAATGGGAGAAAATTTAAAATTAAGTACTACAGGAAATGGCATAGGATTGTTGGTTAAATTATAAAATCTTCCCACATCCAAAAGTCTATAATTCATACAATAAAACCATAAGTTCCGTCACGTTAAAACAAGTGAGAGAAAAATAATTATCTTCAAACAAAAAATATAACATGCACATACGAATTTTAGTTACCTGTTTATTGCTAACTATTGCAGGTGTTTCAAATGGTCAAAAAATTTCTACGTACGATCCACACGCTCTCTTTTCGCCATTGTTTTATCCCGACGGATCCGCTACCAGAGGATCTGACGGTTCACCCAATATAAATTACTGGCAAAACAAAGCAGATTATCAAATCAATGTGTCATTAGATGAAAATACCAGTCAAATCTCTGGCTCAGTAATTATAACCTACAAAAATAACAGTCCCTACACATTGCCATTTTTGTGGTTGCAATTAGATCAAAATTTATTTGCCAAAGGAAGTAGAGGACAAGCTCGAATGCCCGTTGGAAGCCGCAGCCGTTATGGCAGTGCAGAAAGTACTTTTGATGGTGGCTATAAAATTTCTGCAGTAAGGAATGTTACGGACAATACAAATGCTGATTACTTGATTACTGATACGAGAATGCAAATTAAATTACCCAAAGCATTAAAATCTGGTGGTGATATTATTAAGATAAAAATTGATTACGCCTTTACTTTACCTGAAGAAGGTGCTGACCGTTGCGGAATTTTAAAAACTAAGAACGGAAATATTTTTGCTGTGGCACAATGGTATCCACGTATGTGTGTATACGACGACATAGAAGGATGGAACACGCTTCCTTACCTCGGCCCAAGTGAATTTTATTTAGAATACGGCGATTATGATTTTTCTATAACAGCGCCTGCGTCGCATATTGTTGTTGCGAGTGGCGAATTGCAGAATGCCGCGGAAGTACTTACTGCTGCACAGCAAAAAAGAATGACAGATGCAAAAAACAGCGATGCAACTGTAATTATAAGATCTGAAAGCGAAGTAACAGATCCTTCATCCCGACCAAAAAATACAGGTACATTAACATGGAAATATAAAATGCTTAATGCGAGAGACGTATCATGGTCATCATCAAAAGCTTTCATATGGGATGCTGCAAGAATAAACCTTGCTGGCGGTAAAAAAGCTTTAGCTCAAAGTGTTTACCCGGCTGAAAGCAATGGCAGTAAAAAGTGGAGCAGAGCAACGGAATTTACGAAAGGTAGTATTGAAAATTACAGCAAAAGATGGTTTCAATATCCTTATCCTGTCGCTACCAATGTTGCATCTAACGTAAGCGGAATGGAATATCCTGGTATCGTTTTTTGCGGTTCGGGCTCGGGCGGTGCGGATTTGTTTGGTGTTACCGACCACGAGTTTGGTCATACATGGTTCCCAATGATTGTAGGAAGCAATGAAAGAAAATATGGATGGATGGATGAAGGTTTCAATACGTTTATTAACACGCTTGCTTCAAAAGATTTTAACAAGGGAGAGTTTGATGGAGCATCTCCGAGTGGCTCTGTGCTTTCTGGTTACATATTTAGCCCAATGAGCGAAAGCATTTTAAATACACCCGATGCAATGAAGGAGGCAAATATTGGGGCTGCTTTATACTTTAAACCCGGGTACGGTTTAACGCTTTTGAGAAATAATATTTTAGGGCCTGAAAGATTTGACTACGCATTTACCGAATACATCAAAAGATGGGCATACAAACATCCAACTCCATGGGATTTTTTTAGAACCATGGACAATGTTGCCGGTGAAAATTTATCTTGGTTTTGGAAGGGCTGGTTTATAGAAAATTATAAATTAGACCAAAGCATTAAAGATGTAAATAATGACGCGGTAAAAGGTGCAATTGTAACTTTGGAAAATTTAGATCAGATGGCAATGCCCGTTATTATTGGCTATGAAACTGTTTCGGGCAAAAAAGGAACAGTGAACCTTCCTGTAGAAATATGGAACAACACAAGCTTATTTAAAGTAAAATTGCCGATAACCGAAGCAGTAAAATCTGTAACAATAGATCCTGATAAAGTTTTCCCGGATATGAATTATACAAATAATAAATGGAGTGAGAAATAGCAAATTGTGCGATGTCGGAAATGTTGCGACAGGAAGATTAATAAATAAAAGTAAATAGAATCAAAAAATGCCGTCAGTAATATGACGGCATTTTTTAATCTACTTATTAGGCAATTGAATAAATATTAATTAATACCCGTTTTCCATTTTCCACTTTTTAAATATAGAAAAGACATTGTAAAAATGGCTGTCCAATAAACGAATTCATTGCTCCAGGCCATAGCAAGAGAAATGTAATTTACTTTCATAAAGTACAAAGTATAGCCCAGGTAAAGAGAGATAGCAATCAGTTCTATTTTTAAATTGGTTTGTGTTTTTCCTGTACCGGTTACGCCATTCAACCATATGTTTGCAATACTCATAAATATCATTCCGAGCGATACCATTCTTATTACAGCAGTTCCTTCTTTTATAAATGTATCATCCTGCCCAAACAGACTAAAAAATAATTCGGGAAAAACATTTAAAATAAACACAGGAACCGCACAAAACCCCACACTCCAATATGTGATTCGGGTGATTGCTTTAATTACATCACCTTCTCTTTTTTGACCCATAAGGTTCCCAACCATTGTATTGCTAGTGGCTGCAAAAGCCCATATAAAAACCCCACCCAAACCAAACACATTCCTCATAACATTACTAATGGCTTTTGCATTGGTACCTCTACCTTCCAGTAAAAGAAAAAACACCAGCCAGGTCGTTACGCTTATTACATATTGAGCAACCAATGGTATTGATACTTTTAGAATTTGATCATTGATATATTTATTAAAAACAAATCCTTTCAGCAAACCATATTTTGTTTTTAATCCTGTAATAATTAGTACAGCAAATACCACCATCATGCCTGTGAACTCTGCTAAAAGCGATGCAACGGCTGCGCCATTAAAACCCATTTCAGGAAAACCTGCGTGCCCAAAAATCAGGAGGTAATCAAACAGCACATTTACTGCCGCCTCGCATATAAACGCAAACATTAGATAGCGGCTATTTAAAGATGCCACCAAAAATGCGTTACCCATTTGAAAAAGATATAAAAAGGGTAGACCAAATATTCTGATTTTTAAGAAACTCATTTCCTGCGGATAAGAACCAGCATCTGCAACAGATCTCATAATAAATGGTGCTATGATCCATGTAAATAAAATACCTACTGCTGCAAATTGTAAACTGATGCGGATGCCTTGAGATAAGATCGTTTTAAAATTTTCATGGTTACCGCTTCCTGCATTTTTAGAAAACACAGTTTGCATGGCGTTGTTTAACCCATGTCCCGCTACTGCAAATATCAAATAAAAGACGCCTGTAATACCCGCATTGCCCAAAGCCTCCTCACTTACTTTACCTAAAAATATACTGTTGATAAGCATATTTAATTGTGGTATCAGTATGGAAAGTGTTATTGGTAGTGCAATTGAAAGAATCTGCCTGTTGTTAACCTGTACCTTTAAATCATTTAATGTTCCCCCTGTTTCCATAAGTAGGCAAAAATATCTTATTTTGCCTGCTTAAACTCAGGCTTTGAATATTGCATTTAAAATAGAACCTTCAGCAGATAAAAATATTGCGTTAAACTTAATTGTAGAAGTGGGGGATGAAGATATTTCGTTTCTTATTTTTTCGAAAACCCCTTTTAAAATTCAAGGATTTTGTTCGTTAAGTTTTGAGAAAAATATAGATCCTTCAATGTATAAGAGTGATGCAAAAACGTTTCTTGAAGATGCAGTTTTTTTAAAAAACGAGAACTTTTCTACAACAACAATATGTTATAATTTTTCAACCACCACCTTGGTTCCATTGCAATATTTTGTAGAAGATGAAAAACAGCAGATTTTAGATGCACTTTTTGCACCTGATAAAAGAAGAATATGTTTTCAGGAATTATGTAGCGGACAAAATATTAAAAATGTATACGGTGTTCCGGACGAGGTTCATAATTTATTTCTTCAAAAATATCCATCTTGCAAATTTACGCACAGCACCTGTTATCAGTTAGCAAATAATAAAGATGCCGGGCTTTATTGTACTATTTACCAATCAAGTATAAAAGTTATTTTCTTTAAAGAAGAACGGTTACAAATTGTTCAATATTTTAATTATACCACTCCCACAGATATTTGTTACCAGCTTTTAAATGTTGCCGAACGTTTTGATGTTGCGGCATCTGCATGTCATCTTACATTAAGTGGCATGGTAGATGTAAATTCGAGCCTTTATAAGGAACTGTATAAATACTTTTTAAAAATAAATGTTGCGAACTCAACTGACGTAATTATTTCAGATGTGTTGACAGAGTTGCCCACTCATTTTTATCACCATCTTACTGCACTTGCCCATGCGCATAATTAGTGGAACCCATGGCGGCAGGAGAATACAGCCACCAGCAAATATGCCGCACACAAGGCCTACAACAGATATTGCAAAAGAAGGATTGTTTAATATTTTACAAAACCAGTTAGATTTTCAGGAGCTTGCTACACTAGATCTTTTTGGCGGCACAGGTTGCATAAGTTATGAACTTGCTAGCAGGGGAGTAACAGATATTACTATTGTAGAAATGGATAATAAGATGTACGATTTTATTAAAAAGACAGCAATTGATTTTAAGTTTGAAAACTTTAAAGTTGTAAAAAGCGAAGTTTTTAGTTTTATAAATTCATGTACCGGTAAATATGATTTTATTTTCGCAGGTCCACCTTATGCCCTCGCTACAATAGATGATTTACCTTTAAGAATATTTGAGAAAGATTTATTAAACCCTGGCGGCAGGTTTGTTTTAGAACACACCCCCCGCAATGATTACAGAAACTCTAAACATCACGTTTCAGAAAGAAGGTATGGAACCACTATTTTTTCCACGTTTAGTCTGGACGCTTAATTATCGAGTTTAAAAATTGATTTGCTCATATCGATTTGTCGTTGTATAAAGATATATTTAAGATAAAAAAATATCTATCAATAAAAAAAGCTGCTCCAAATAATGGAACAGCTCTCAATTAAATTTTTAAAACATTACATTGGCGAGAGATATTGCGCATAAGCGTATCCTTCTTCACCCTGCGCTGTTCTAACTTTCCACCAGCTATCATCAGTTTTTTCTACAAGCGTAACAACTTCATCATGAGCCGCTTTTCCAACGATTTCGCCTTCTGTTGTTGGTGTGCTTCTAATATTTAAATTAGTTGAATCTGTTGTTACTTTCAGCTGTGCACCTGCAGCAGCTTTTACATCAATGTTCATCATTAAATCTCCGCTTGCCATATTTGGATCAATCTGACTGTACAATGCCCAAAGGGCATCGTAGTCTGCTGTATTATTAGCTGTTCCGCTAACATGCAAAACTCCGTCTTTTTCAGCAACGGCTAAATTTTGTACGCCATGAGTTTGTGCAGCTGTAAGCAGTTGCGCATATTTATCTTGAAGTGCCATAATAATTTATTTTAAAATTTTAAATGTTGTTCTTATTTTTTGTTCATTAATCCACTTACATCTGACTGTACTTTTGCAGAGGCAAGGATTTGCATGATTTTCATTCTGTTTGCCGGAGTTACTTCACCTTTAATTACAGCTTTGTCAGCAGTAAAATCTACTGTTATTCCCTTGATGTCTTTTAATCCGTCGTTTACAGCTTGTTTACTTGCGTCATTTAGCATTGTAGTAGTAGATGCGGGCTCGGGCATTGGAGCTGCTACAGTTAAGTTATTTATAATAGGAAGTTTTACACCTTTTACACCTGCCGCTGTGCTTTCACATTTAGCCTTGCATACATCATCCATACATTCACCCGAAAGCGTAACCTTTCCGTCATTTACATCTACCATCGTACTAGCCATTTTCATATCTGCTTTTAAAGCAGTTTCAACATTGGCTTTAATTTCTGAATCTTTAGGTTTGCAACTTGTAAATGCAATTGTTGTAAGCAAGGCTGCTGCCATTGCAAATTTTGATAGTTTCATAATTTTTGTTTTAAGTTTATAATTAATACGCACAATCAATGCCAATGTTAAAATTGATATTTACTGATCTTTAAATGTAATAACTTTCAAAATATTATAGTTATTTAATTTTTGAATCCTACCTCTACTTTCAACTTTTCAACTACATTATAAATAATCGGGCACATAGCATAATGAACAAGCGTTCCAAACAATCTGCCTTTAAAATTTGGTTCGTGTAGATGAGGGAAAGCCCTGCATTCGGTAAATCTGTTTTCATAGATGTTGCACTTTGAGTCTGCCAAAAAATGACAAGGAATTGTATTGATGATTAATTTGCCCTGCATACTTTCTTCGAGGTAATCTTCTTTAAACTGTTCCGGTGAAATTTGCAGTACAGTTGCTACTTTATTTTTCTCTTCTTCCGTAACATTTATCATCAGCTGCCTGCAACATGCACCGCAGGCTGTACAATCAATTTGGGGGGCAACGACATCGTTTATGGCATGAACTTTTCCATCGAGTTC
>JBBREY010000092.1:0-9229 GCA_038225275.1 Chitinophagales bacterium
GGCAACTTTAGCATCCATACCTGCGCTTATTTTTGAAATGGCAGGGGTGCCCTTTATATAATCTCTTTTTTGTTCACCTGCTATATATGGTATCAGCGAAATATTTGTTCCTGGTTTTGGTGGAGGTTGTTTCCATTCCATACTTCCATTAAAAGAGATATCGAGTAACCGAAAATTGCGAGGGATTTTTGCCCAACAACTTTTTTCGTTGTCGTACAAATTATTGCGGATAAAATTAATGTTCCAGGTATTAATACCCTCTGTAGTTTTATAGCGCAATGTTTTAAAAGGGATCGCCATTTCAACTTCAAAGCGATCATCGTAACGGGTTACGTTGCTATACCATTTATTATCCCAATTAATATTCGTTTCGCTGCTGTTATATATCAATTGTTCTTTTTGCACGCCGTACGGACTTACGGCAAAATAGAACCCATTTAATTTATCACGGAAAGGATCTATTAAAACGGTAAAAATATCTGTGCTTGAATTTTCAAAATCACGACGCAACGAACGCACCACATATTTTTTTTGATAGCAAACGGCAGCTATGTATAAAAAATTTTTATCCTGGGTAACCTTTACCCTTGTTTGATGAACCGCCATGCCGGTATCGTATGGATAATTCTGACGGAAAGGTTCAATTTCGGGAATGGCTGCCCAGGCTGGCTCATTCAATTTACCATCAACAACTATAGCACTGGTTGCAGGCGCTACTGTAAATTTAAAATTAGTTTCGTTGGGTGTTTGTGCCTTGCTGTAAAGCACGAAGCCACTTAAAAAAATAAAAAGGGCTATAGGCCTGTAAATATTTAGCAAGTTGGATATGGTTTTGGTAAAACGTTTTTAAAACCTTAATAAGAGCAAGCAAATATATAATTTAAAAAATGTGCGTTTTATTTTTTTTAAGGCGAAGATTAGCATTCGCTTATGTGGAGGTGCAATCCAAAGCGTGGGTGATAAGTTGTTGATTGTACATCGAAGTACTTAAATACGGTTTCACTTCATTAGGTCGCTCCAACAGCATGTACCGCTCCAAAATAAAAGCACCTTAAAAAGCGAGCTCCAAATTCCCCTCCCACGCAGGGGTGCCCGCAGGGCGGGGTGGTTTATTCATCTACCATCAATGCAAACTAATTACTCCAACTAAACATAAACCATCTTACTCCCCTCTAGTTTCATTTCACCATCAAACCTGTAAGCCACCAAATACCCTTGCTTGGCCACACTGTAATCTAAACAACAAATATTATTTCTGTAAAGTGATGGCTCGCCCTTTAACCAATAATGCCCAAAGAAAACTGGGTTTTCATTCGGTGCATAATAAACACTTTCACCAAACAACTTTAAGTCAACCGGTGTTTCGGGCATGTTTTCCAGTGGCTCAATACTGATGCTTTTATAACTCATAGCAGCAGGGTCTTCCCACCATTTTATTCGTATGTCCTTCCTTTTAAAGCCGTCTTTATCATAAAAAAACAAACCCTGCGGCATGCGCATTTCTTTGCCCTTTAAAGTTTCTTCAATAGCAGTGTGTAACCTCGTTTCTTTCTTTACAGATTCATAAATCAAATCATCTGTAAGGCAATTGTTTACCAGCTTTTGTTTGAGAAAGCTGATATTTTTATTATCCCAACACGCATGCACGGCTCTAAAATTATCCGACTCATAAAACAGCGGCAGTGTTTTAAACCACTCCAAATGCTCTTCATATTCCGCCTGCATATTTTTAAACTGATGCAATGTTTCGTAATGCTGTAGAATATTTTTAATAAGGTGTTTTCTTAAATGCCCGCCAGATGTTTCCTGAAAATTAAAACAAAGTGCATTGTACTCATGGTTGCCCATCAATGCAATGGCACTGCCATGCGCTACCATTTGCCTTACAATTTCTAAAGTCTCTTTTATCTTTTTACCTCTGTCAATATAGTCACCCACAAACAAAACTTTTCGGGTTGGGTGTGTGTAATAATTATTCACTTTGCTGTAGCCAAGTTTTGTAAGTAGCTCTTCTAGCTTGTCTGCGTAGCCATGTATATCGCCGATCAGGTCCATCATATTTTTCAAAAATTAATTGTGTTGAAGTTAATTAATTTCTGTCTTTTATTTTTTTGTAAGAAAAGGTATGCATTGATGTAGGGAAAATAACCAGCGTTTTTTATCTGCACAGTAAGCATTGCTTATCCAAAATTATTCTTCCTCACAATTAGTATCTTGCTATTACTAACTCAATTTAATTAGATGACAGTAGAGCAATATGTAGATAATTTAAACCGCTGCTGTAAGCTGGGCAATGATTTAGAACATATCACTATGCCCTAACCGAAGCGGAATAATTAGAATGAGAAAAATTATGAGAAGGATTAAAAAAAATTAAAAACCTATGCCCATTACAAAAGGAGATTTATTAGCGGAATATGATTTGCTGAAAACAGAGTACATCAAATTATTAAATGACAAAGATGTATTGAACAATTGGGGAAAGCCGCAATTGGAAGCGTTGTACGCAACAAAAATCGGTGTGCATCAAATAGAGAAGTTAAAGCAGCAGTTACAGATAAAAGGACTGAAGCGGAAAATAGAAATGGTACAAAGTGCTATCAGCAAAGGCGAGGATTTTAATGTGAGCGAAATAGAATTAGAAGTTGCCGCAGAATTAGCAAGTGCGGAGGCAAAAATAATGGGAGAAGTTACCAAGCTTGAAAAGGCAAAGCAGTCACTTACGAATTTGCATTCGCCCGAAAGAAGTGCGGAACTGCGAAAGATATTTAAGCAGTTGGCCAAACAATTGCATCCTGACGCAAACCCAAAACTAACTGCTGAACAAATGGACATTTGGCATTTGGTAAAGGACGCATACGAAACAGGCGATGTTGAAAAACTAAAAGCACTGCAGACGGTTTACGAAAAGGAAATCAACCAACTAAAAGACGGACTTGCTACTCTAACAGAAGACGAACTGTCATTACGAAACAATGCGCTCAAGGAAGGTATCAGACTTTTAAATGATGAATTGAAAGCAATAAGGGCACAGTTTCCTTTCAATATAGAACAGCAAATTAAAGATGAAGAATGGGTAGGTGAGCAAGTGAGTATTTTACAAAATGAATTAGCAAAATTGCAGGAATATGAAAACGAATTACAACAACATTACCTTGAATTAATTAAATAAAATGGAGCCAAACGAAAGCCTTATAAAAGTTAATACCGGTTTGCTTGCGGCACTTAGCAGTGGCGCAATAAGTATAGATGTAATGCCCAAAGAAATATTGGTACTGGAATGTTTGGTGGCCGGTACTTCATTTAGAAAACTACAAGACCTGGAGCCCGAGTTAAAATCAGAAGTTAAAATAGAACTTAAAAGAGATCCTACAAACGAGCATGATAAAATGGCTGTTGAGTTGTTGTTCAATAAAAATAAAATAGGCTACATACCCAAAGAAAAAAATGAAGTAATAGCCCGGTTGTTAGATGCAGGAAAAACTTTTTTTGGAATTCTTCATGCCAAAGAATGGGAAGGTAACTGGCTGCGGCTTGATATAAAAATATATTTGAAAGATTGAGTTGGGAATTTGCTTTTTGCATTGGACAAGCCAACTAAATCCCTCACCCTACGCTCACCCTAGGATTACCCTACGATGGTTCATTAGAAGTCTATAGAAATGAAAAGGCAAAGTGCCCGCAAGCGCCCGTTTGTGCCCTGCAGTTCCTTCTTGTTCCTTCCAGTTCCTTTGAGCGACCCGAAGTGCCCTGAGCGACTCTGAAATAAATGATGTTGCCACAACTTTGTAGAATTATTAAAAAGCAATCATACAAAAGAAATCATTCTACCTCACATACGACCCTGCATTTATATCAATAGAAGTTCCCGTTGCATGGTCTGCTAAACCACTGCATAGCAAAGTTACCATTGGTGCAATATCTTCGGGTGTGGTTAATGTATTCAGTGCAATGTCGTTCAAAGCAAAGTCCTCACCGTATTCTTCTAAAATGGCATTGGCCATATCTGTTCTAGTAAAACCTGGTGCTATTAAAAAAGCTTTAATGCCTTGCTTACCATAATGCCGTGCAATAGATCGGGTAATGCTTACAATAGCTCCTTTGCTTGCGGCGTAAGCAATATAATCTGTGGTATCACCTCTAAAAGCTGCTCTTGAAGATATGTTTACAATTCTACCCTGTTGCTGTGTTTTTGCATGTTCTACAAACTCTTTGCATAAAATACCAACGGCTGTTGTGTTTACTGCAAAAGTGTTTTCCCAGTTTTTCAACCACTCGTCTGTAGGTAAATCATCTGCCGCACTCGGCGAAATACCTGCATTGTTTATGAGCGCCGATATGGGTCCGTACTGTTCAACAAGTCTTGGTATAAAACCACTAACCGATGTTGCATCGGCAAGGTCACATGCTGCGGTGTAACTTACTCCGTCAAGCTCCGACTGCAATTTATCTGCTTCCGCCTTGTTGGAGTTGTAGTGTATAATCACTTCCGCACCTGACTCTGATAATTGTTTTGCAATTGCTCTGCCAATACCACGGGATGCACCTGTTACAAGTATTCGTTGATTTTTTAGGGAAATATTCATGGGTTAAAAGTAAAGGCTAATTAGGAGTAAAGCAAATATGGAAAAGGGTGTAAATAGTCATTACCATATTTCGTTTTGCTAAATCTATAAGGTTTTGATCCTGCCATCACTTCGCTTCATTAGCCTTCAGTACCCGCAAAATATTTCCACCCAGTATTTTATTAATATCTTTTTTTGAATATCCTTTCTTTACCAAAGCCTCTGTGATAAGTGGATATGCAGACACATCATCTAGCTGTAAGGGCGGCAGCACCAGTCTACAAAGTAACCTGTAGTGCGTCCAGCTCAATTCGGTACGCAATGCGTTCCAAATTGGAAACGAATTATAAAACGCCCTCATATTGTTTAGATTTCTTTCATCAAAACCTTTTCCAAACTCAAGGGTTAGCTGATTAGCTAATTTTTTTAAAGTAGCTTTTGCATTTCCTTGTTGCTCTTCTTCGATAATTAATTTCCCTATTTGCCAGTAGGTTTCTAAGAGGGCTGAGTTAGCCATTCGGTAAACCCGTTCTCTTGCCTGAAGAATGATGGTTTTAATAGACAGAAATAAATTGGTTTGCAAATCCATATTATTTTAAATAATTCATTTTTAAGTTAAAAGCACAAATATATTTTTAATCATATTGTACAACCTCCATATTGCTATTGTTGATTATTGACCCAAAAATTCATACTTGAATTTACCACAATATTATCCAATAAAAAAGAGAGATGCACAACACATCTCTCTTTTTCTATTCTTTGTGAACCTTCAAAACTTTGCGTCTTCGTGGTTCAAAATTTTACCAGGGATATTTATTCGCAGCTATACAAGCATCTGCTATTCTTCTTCTTGCATCTTTGCTGTTAAACGGTGCCATCTTTGTAAAACGCTTCAAGCCCAACAACATCATGCGTTGCTCATCGCCATCAGCAAAAGCATTGATGGATTCTTTACCTGCTTTGTTCACTGCATCTACCGCATCGTTTAAATAAACATGCATCATATCTGTTTGTACCGATACTGCATCAGCACCTTGCTTATCAGTCATTTTAATTACTCTTAGCAACGCACTCTCTGCATGAAATGTAGCAATACTCATATCAGCAATGTTCATCAATATTTCCTGTTGGTCACTTAAGCCCATCATCAATTTTTGCACAGCAGCACCTGCTACCATTAAGATGGCTTTCTTCATTTGTATTACCGCTTTTCGCTCCGCTGCAAAAGGTGCTTCGTCTTCCGCACCAAAGTCCGGAATGCTCATCAATTCTTTGCTCACAGCCATTGCAGGTCCCATCAAATCAAGCTTGCCTTTCATGGCACGCTTCAACATCATATCTACGGTAAGCAAACGATTTATTTCATTCGTTCCTTCGTAAATTCTGTTAATGCGACTGTCTCTGTATGCACGGCTAATCATATACTCATCACTAAAACCATTTCCACCATGTATCTGTACACCTTCATCAACAACCACATCCAATACTTCACTTCCATCTACTTTTAGCATAGCACATTCAATAGCAAATTCTTCTGCCGAACCAAGGTGCGCTTCCGCAAATGATTTACCCGATGCAATCATTTCAGTTTCTTTATCGTCTATCCATTTGCTGGTGCGGTACAATGCGCTTTCGCTTACCCACATGCGGGTTGCGCACTCTGCAAGTTTGTGTTTAATGGCGCCAAAGTTTGCAATCTTTGTTTTAAACTGCTCTCTAGTATTTGCATATTCTACCACAGAATGAAAAGCCATTTTAGCGCCACCCAATGCAGCTGCACATAATTTTAACCTACCAATATTTAAAATATTAAAAGCAATGATGTGACCCTTTCCAATTTCGCCCAAAAGGTTTTCTACCGGTACTTTACAATCTTGAAAATACAGTTGCACGGTAGATGATCCTTTAATACCCATCTTATGTTCTTCAGGACCAAGCGTAAAACCTTCCATGCCACGCTCTAAAATAAATGCAGTGAATTGCTCACCATCTATTTTCGCAAACACAGTATATACATCTGCAAAACCACCATTGGTGATCCAGCATTTCTGTCCGTTTAAAATATAGTTCTTACCATCTTCGCTTAACACCGCAGTTGTTTTTGCACTCAATGCATCGCTACCGGCATTCGGTTCTGTAAGACCGTAAGAACCCTTCCATTCACCGCTGCTTAATTTTGGAATGTACTTTTGCTTTTGTGCATCGGTACCAAAATATAAAATAGGCAACGTACCAATTCCAGTGTGTGCAGCTATAGCCACACTAAAAGAAAAACCACCACCAAGTCCTTCATTTACCAAAGTAGATGTAATAAAATCTTTACCAAGCCCACCTAAGTCTTCTGGCGTAGATGCGCCTAAAAGCCCCTGTTCGCCTGCCTTCTCCATCAACGATGGCATCAGTCCTGGCTCCAGTTTATCAATACGATCTATAACGGGTAGCACTTCTGAATCTAAAAACTGCAGACACATATCTCTCACCATTATCTGCTCTTCATTAAAATCTTCCGGTGTAAATGTTTCGAAAGCATTGCTTTCTTTAATAAGCCACTCACCGCCTTTAAGTGTTGTAGCTGTTTGTGTTGTTGTGCTCATTGAGTTTTAATTTATGGCCCCCTAAATCCCTCCTGAGGAGGGACTTCAGAAAGCTGTGATGATTTAAAGTTTATTATATATTGTTGGTTATCTTATTTCTTTTCTCCAAATTAATCTTCTCCATCTCCCTCCCCTCCGGGGAGGCTAGGAGGGGCCTTATCCCCATCCATCTTCTCCATTTCCCTCCCCTCTGGAGAGGCTAGGAGGGGCCGCTCAAATTCTCATACACCATCTGCAAAACTTCCTTCGCTATTTCTACCTGCCCATTTGTAACGCCGGCCAAAGCTTCGTTCAATGTCTGGTTAGCCACTTCCATAGTTTTTACCTGCAGGCTTAGTGCTTCGGGCGTTAAACAAATTTTATTAATGCGACGGTCATTTTTATTGGCGGTTCTTTTTACCAGTCCAATTTTTTCCAGGTTATCAACAAGACGAGTAATGCTCGGTTTATCTCTAAAAGTTGCATCGCACAATTGCTGCTGGCTTAGCCCGTCCTCTTTCCACAAATGATACAATACACTCCACTGTTCAATGGTAATTTCAATACCGGCCTGCTTAAAATTTTTTTGCAGGCGGCGCGCAAGAGCGGTACTCGCTTTGCCAGTTATAAAACTGTATAATTCTCCTTTTTTAAATTGGTTGTTGAGCATATAGTTGTTTAAACAACTATCTAAAGATAAACAATGATTTTAAATTGCAAAAAATTATTTTTGTTAATATTAGAGAGAAGAAAGGTTTGAACAACAAACAAGTTGTTGCCCAAGCTAAATCAGCAGCTTTGGTCATCATCGTTGTGAATTTATTCTGTTATCTATTTTCTTTTGGGGAAAGAAAATAGATAATCTCACTTGTACCGCATACCAATATTCATCGTTTAATGCAGGCATTCATTATAATAGCAATTATACTTACAGTACTTTATATTGCCCTAATTGTATACTATCGTTTTGCATTTACTGCCGCACCCAAATTCCTAAATACCAATTCCCAATTCTCAACAACATCTCTGTCTATCATCATTTCCGCCCGCAACGAGGAACAAAATATTTCAAACTGCCTGCAATCCATTTTAAAAAATAATTATCCTGCACATTTATTAGAGATCATTGTGGTAGATGATCACTCAGAAGATGCAACAGCAGCAATTGTAAAAAGCTTTGCAAACCAAAATGTAAAACTCATTTCTTTAAAAGATTTTGTAACAGATAAAATAAACAGTTATAAAAAGAAGGCAATTGAAGTTGCAGTGGCACAGGCAACCGGCACATTAATCATCACGACAGATGCTGATTGCATAGTTCCGGCAAAATGGTTGAGTACGATCGCTTTATTTTACGAAGAACATAAACCAGCATTTATTGCCGCACCAGTTGCCATTGATTGTGGTTGGAGCTTTATACAAATTTTTCAAAGTCTGGATTTTATGACCCTGCAAGGCATAACCGCCGCAGTAGTTAGCAAAAAACAAATGACCATGTGCAATGGTGCAAACATGGCTTATGAGCGGGCGGCTTTTTACGAAGTAGGTGGTTTTGCTGGTATTGATAATATTGCCAGCGGCGATGATATGTTGCTCATGCATAAAATATTTGAGCGCTATCCAGATCGAGCACTATTTTTAAAGTCGAAAGATGCTATTGTAAAAACTGCTGCAGTTAATACTATAAAACAATTCTTTCACCAGCGCATTCGCTGGGCAAGCAAGGCAGATAAATACGATGATAAGAGAATATTACCAGTGCTGGTGTTGGTGTATTTTTTTAATGTAATAATTTTGATGATGCCTGTTACAGGTTTGTGGTATAATACTCAATATTCAATTTTCAATGTTCAATGTTCAATGTTGGGTGTGTGGTTTTACATGCTTGCTTTCAAAATAGTGGCGGAAATGTTTTTTCTTTTTCCAGTCTCTGGTTTTTTTGGAAAGAAAAGTATGCTGTGGTTTTTTCCAATCATGCAACCTTTCCATATTTTATATACTCTAATTGCGGGTTGGCTTGGTAAGTTTGGCAAATACACCTGGAAGGAAAGGAGCGTGCAATAGGCTGTAAATAACTTTGCGCCCCTT
>JBBREY010000093.1:0-9114 GCA_038225275.1 Chitinophagales bacterium
AATTTGCAGTACAGTTGCTACTTTATTTTTCTCTTCTTCCGTAACATTTATCATCAGCTGCCTGCAACATGCACCGCAGGCTGTACAATCAATTTGGGGGGCAACGACATCGTTTATGGCATGAACTTTTCCATCGAGTTCGTCGCTATTTAAACTTTTTAAGTAAGTTCTAAACGCATCGTTTTCTTCCTGCTTTATTTCTGCCTGTTCTTTAATAAAATTTCTGTCAATTATAAGTTCGTGCAAATTTCTTTGTTTGAAGGTTGGTTTTTGTTGCATTCAAGTAAAAGTAAACTTACCAATGTTTTAAAATATAAAAAAGCGAAAAGAAATTAATCTCTTCGCTCTCTTCTTTCAACAACCAAAACAACTTATTTCTGTATTAAAACGCCTTTCTCTTTTAAATCCTTTACAATTTTTTTACTATTATCACTTGCAAGACTAGTTGCAGATGAAGGATCAAATGTTTTTGTCTGCACACTATACATCAAGTTACCCGAAGCAATATCATACAAATTTGACTCTAAAAAATAATCGGTTGATGTTGTGTAGTAACCAGGGCTATATACACGATCATAAACGGTAGAATAATACCTGCCAAACCTATTGTAGTAAACACCTACAGGTTGCAAACGAGATGTGCCGGGCTGGTAATTTTCTTCATCTTTTTTATCAAGTAAGGCTGTCGTAATCACCGCATCGTAACCGCTCGTTTTAAGGTTTAATGCTAGTTGATCTTCACTTACTTTTTCAAAAGCCTTCGGACCAAATTCAGCAATAGCCGAAGATGCATTGTAACCTTGTTCAATTAAGCGATTAACTAACTGTGTTTCCGCTTCTTGCCTAAGTGATCGTTCTTTCTGTTGAAAAATTCCTAGTACAAGTATTTTCTTGTAATCTTTAGCGGCAACTTTTTCATCTTTATAAGACGAAATTACCTGTGTGCTGTTGCAAGATATTATGGTAAATACTGCTAACGCACCAATAAACCATTTTACATTTTTCATTTTTTCTCCTTTTTATTTACATAAATCTACGATCGATTGATAGTTAAGGGTGTTAATGAATAGCATAATAACATAGCTGAAAGAAAGAATTATATATTTGCTAACATATTTAGGAACTATGTGGAAAATCTATCTGAAAATTGAAAGTCTGGTTCGATATATTCGCAGATAGCCGACTAACAAAACCAATTCAGTAAAAGCTTAATAGGTATATGAAGATGAAACGTGCGACGCCACTGAAGCTGCACATTGCTGCTGTTTTTGCACGGCTAATAAAACAACAAATAAATATTTAAAAAAGTTACAGACAATCATAAGAATGGCAGAAAAAGAAAAGATAGAAGCGAAGTATGATGAGGAATCGATACGGAGTTTAGATTGGAAGGAACATATTCGGCTTCGCCCCGGAATGTATATTGGAAAATTAGGTGATGGCAGCAGTCCTGACGATGGTGTGTACGTTTTATTAAAGGAAGTTATTGACAATTGTATTGATGAACATGCAATGGGTTATGGTAGGCACGTAGACGTTACCATAGCTGATAAAATATTGACCGTTAGAGATTATGGCAGAGGTATTCCCCTTGGAAAAGTGGTAGATGTGGTGAGCAAAATTAACACAGGTGCCAAATACGATAGTAAGGCATTTCAGAAAAGTGTTGGTTTAAATGGCGTTGGTACAAAAGCGGTAAACGCACTTAGCGATTATTTTAAAGTAACCGCTTTTAGAGAGGGGAGAGAAAAAACAGCGGAATTTGAAAGAGGTGTTTTGATAAAGGACCACAAAGAAACCTCCAGCAAAGAAGAGAACGGAACTTTTGTTGAATTTAAACCTGATGAAAGTATTTTTAAAAACTTTCATTTTGTGCAGGAATACCTGGATAACCAGTTTTGGAATTACTGCTTTTTAAATGCGGGGCTGGTGATGAACCTAAACGGTAAACGTTTTGTGAGTAAAAATGGCTTGCTCGATTTACTGCAACGTAAAACGAACGAAGATGAAATTCGATACCCAATCATTCATTTAAAAGGAGAAGATATAGAGGTAGCTATAACGCATGAGAATGCTTACGGCGAAGAATATTACAGTTTTGTAAACGGACAGTTTACTACCCAAGGAGGTACGCACCTTGCAGCATTTAGAGAAGGATATGTGAGAACGATAAGAGAATATTTTAAGAAGGATTATGATGCAGCAGATATAAGAGGAAGCATTTGTGCAGCAGTGAGTGTACGTGTGCAGGAGCCGGTGTTTGAAAGCCAGACAAAAACAAAATTAGGATCTCAGACGGTTTATGAAAACGGTCCGAGTATGAAGAATTTTATTTACGATTTTTTACACAAAGAGCTAGATAATTTTTTACATAGAAATGCTGCAGTTGCTGAAGCTTTGCGCAAACGTATTGAGCAAAACGAGCGGGAACGTAAAGAATTGGCTGGTATAAAAAAGCTTGCAAATGAACGTGCAAAAAAAGCCAACCTTCACAATAAAAAATTACGGGATTGTAAGTTTCACTACAACGATGAACCAACCGGTAAGGATAAAGACACTGTTATAGAAAAACAAAGGGAAAGCACCATTTTTATTACTGAAGGAGATAGTGCAAGCGGATCAATTACAAAATCGAGAAACGTAAATACACAAGCTGTTTTTAGTTTGCGGGGTAAGCCGTTAAATTGCTTTGGTCTTACCAAAAAGATTGTATACGAAAATGAAGAGTTTAATTTATTGCAACATGCTTTAAATATTGAAGAGGGTTACGAAGGGCTTAGGTACAACAATATTGTAGTAGCCACAGATGCTGATGTTGATGGGATGCACATTCGATTGTTATTAATGACATTCTTTCTTCAATTTTTCCCTGACCTTGTAAAAAATGGGCATGTTTATATTTTGGAGACACCTTTATTCAGGGTAAGAGATAAAAAAGAAACGATTTATTGTTATGATGAAAATGAGAAGAAGGCTGCAGTAAAAAAACTTGGCGTGAAACCAGAGATAACTAGGTTTAAAGGATTGGGAGAAATTAGTCCAGAAGAATTTGCACGTTTCATTGGTGCCAATATGAAATTACAACCATTGATACCTGAGCAGGGCGAGCACATGCAGGAGTTGTTAGAATATTACATGGGGAAAAATACACCAAGCAGACAAGATTTTATCATCGATAATTTAAAAGTTGAAATGGATGAGGCGGTGGAGCTAGATGCTTAAATGAAATAAATTTAAAGTAAAATTTATTTAAGCTACCAAAATATACAAAGTAAAATGTTTGAATTTCACAAAGACAGAAGGCGGTATTTTGAGATGCAGATTCTCAACACAAATAAATATGTGTTGCCCTTTATTGAAGAAAAATTTGAAGTAAAAGCTGGCATGAGGGTTTTGGAAATTGGTTGTGGAGAAGGGGGGGTACTTAAAGCTTTTACTGATAGAAATGTTATTGGCGTTGGTGTTGAGTTAGATGAACCAAGGCTTGTGAATGCTCGGCAATGGCTTAGTGATGAAATTGCAGCTGGTAAAATATCATTCATTTCAAAAAATATATACGATACAAATGCGTCAGATTTGGGTGGTGCTTTTGATGTAATTATTTTAAAAGATGTTATAGAGCATATACACGATCAGCCTAAATTGATGGCTTACATGCAAACTTTTCTAACTGATAAAGGGATCGTTTTTTTTGGATTTCCGCCATGGCAAATGCCGCTTGGTGGTCACCAACAAATTTGCAAAGGCAAGTTGTTATCTAAAATTCCATATTACCATTTGTTGCCGATGCCTTTGTATAAATGGATTTTAAAAACCAACGGGGAGAACTGGGAGGAAATGGTAGAGATTAAAGAAACAGGAATATCAATTGAAAAATTTGAAAATATTGTTAAGCAAACCGGTTATAAAGTTTTAAACAATAGCCATTATTTATTAAACCCTATTTACGAATATAAATTTGGTTGGAAACCTAGAAAACAATTTGGCTTAGTAAAAGCAATTCCTTGGGTGAGAAATTTTTTTACCAGCTGCGTTTATTATTCTATTCAAAAAAATAAAAATTATTAAATCTTATAATGGTACATGTAGTATTTAGCGACGCAGACGCAAAAGTTTTAAAAGAAGTACAGGACTTGGATGAATTACTTGCAGGAGAAATAAATACAATAAAAGACGACTATGCCCTTGGTCCAATAGATAATATGTATGTGGGCGATGGCAAAGAAGAACGAAAACTTTGGTGGCAGAGCATTGTAGCAGGCGGAGAGTACGAGGGTAAAAATGTAAATGACATTGATGACGATTACAAAGTAATTGCAGAAATAGTTGGCAATCTTCGCAGAAATGAAGATGAAATCGTATGGATTTGGGCTGCACAGAATGCGCACGATGTATGTGGGTATTTTTGGTTATTACATTACATGAAAGAATTTCAAGGGCGTGTTTTCATTTTATATTTAAACAACCTCCCTTTTATAAATGAAAAAGGAAATATTTTTTATCCTGAATGGCTTTATCAAATACCTGCAAAAGAATTTTTGAAAGCAAAAAAACTAGCCAGAGAAATTACTCCAAGTGAATTTGAAGTAGACCCTGATGAATGGCAAAAAATAATGAGTGAAAATAAAGGTGTGAGGATTTTGGAAGGAGGAAAAAAGTTAGCACAGTTTGATTACGATTACTACGATAATGATTTGAAAAAATTTGTAACCGCAGATTTTCAAAAAGCCGCTAAGGTATTACAACAGGTAGGAACAAAAGTAAAAATTCAGGTAAGTGATGCCTATCTTTTATGGCGGCTTAAAACGCTTGCGGCACAACAAATTTTTGAAGTGCAGGGAGAAATGAAAAATGCAAAAGATTTTGAGTTGAAGCAGGGGTAATGAACAATAAATAACAAAATGGCAAAAGCAAATAAAGAAGATTACAAACACACGGACTCCGGAATTGGAGGACAATATAAAACATGGTTTTTAGATTATGCCAGCTATGTAATATTGGAAAGAGCCGTACCGGCAATTGAAGATGGGTTGAAACCTGTGCAGCGTAGAATATTGCATTCCATGAAAGAAATGGATGACGGGCGATTTAATAAAGTTGCAAATATTATTGGGCAAAGCATGCAATATCATCCACATGGCGATGCTAGTATTGGCGATGCTTTGGTGAATATGGGACAAAAAGATTTGTTGATAGAAACCCAGGGAAACTGGGGTGATGTAAGAACAGGCGATGATGCTGCAGCACCAAGATACATAGAAGCGAGGTTGAGTAAATTTGCTTTAGAAGTAGCTTTTAACGCAAAAACAACCATCAACCAATTAAGCTACGATGGTCGTAAAAACGAACCTGTAACGCTGCCAATGAAATTCCCTTTGTTGCTTGCTCAGGGAGCGGAAGGAATTGCAGTAGGTTTATCTACTAAAATATTACCACATAATTTTTGCGAGTTAATTGATGCATCAATTAAATATTTAAAAGGTAGAAAATTTGAATTGTTGCCGGATTTTTTAACTGGCGGCATAATGGATGCTACCAATTACAATGAAGGAAAACGCGGTGGTAAAATTAGGGTCAGGGCAATCATAGAGGAGCAGGATAAAAAAACATTGATCATTAAAAATGTCCCTTTTGGTGTAACAACTACCAGCTTAATGGAAAGTATTGTTAAGGCAAATGACCAAGGTAAAATAAAAATAAAGAAAGTAACAGACCTTACTGCTGCAGATATTGAAATTGTAATTGAATTAGCGGCAGGCATATCTTCAGACATCACGATTGATGCCTTGTATGCTTTCACAGATTGTGAAGTTGGAATTTCTCCAAATGCTTGTGTGATTGACAACAACAAGCCGGTGTTTTTAACAGTAACAGAGTTGCTTAAATCATCGGCAGATAATACCAAAGCACTTTTATTACGAGAGCTTGAAATAAAATTAGCAGAACTTCAGGAAAAATGGCATTACACATCGTTAGAGAAAATATTCTTTGAAGAAAAAATTTACAAAGAGTTAGAAAAGAAACACGAAACTTGGGACAAAGTTTTAGAAGCCATTGACAAAGCATTCACTCCATTTAAAAAGCTACTTAAAAGAGACATATCTAGAGAGGACATTGTAAGACTTACTGAAAAGCCAGTTAGAAGAATTTACAGATTAGATATTGATGAGCTTAATGAACAGATAAAAAATATAGAGGCTGAAATTAAAAATGTGCAGCATGATATTGAAAACCTTACCGATTATGCAGTTGCTTATTATGAAAATTTATTAAAGAAATTCGGTAAAGGAAGAGAACGAAAAACTGAGATCAAGCCGTTCGATACTATTCAGGCAAAGTCTGTAGCTATTGCTAACATTAAGTTGTATGCAAATTTTGCTGATGGCTTTATTGGTACTTCGCTCAAAAAAGATGAATACATTGGTGAGGTTTCAGACCTTGATGATATTATTGCGTTTACAAAAGGCGGGATTATGAAAGTTGTAAGGGTATCTGAAAAAACTTTCATTGGAAAGGATATTATTCATGCTGCTGTGTTTCAAAAAGCAGATGAAAGAACTACTTACAATGTTATTTATTTAGATGGTAAAACCGGAACAAGTTTTGCAAAACGGTTTAATGTAACAGGTATTACCAGAGAGAAAGAGTACGATATTACCAAAAGTTCAGATAAAAGCAAGGTTCATTATTTTAGCACTAATGCAAATGGTGAGGCAGAAGTAGTAAAAATTATTTTAAGCCCTAATTGCTCTGCAAAGAAAAAGGAATTTGATTTTTATTTTGAAGAATTAGAAATTAAAGGAAGAGGTGCCATGGGTAACACGGTTACAAAATATCCCATAAAAACAATACGTTTTAAAGAAGCGGGCAAATCAACTTTAGATGCAAAAAAGCTATGGTTTGATACTAAGTTTGGAAGATTAAACAGCGAAGAAAAGGGAACCTATTTAGGCAAATTTGAAGCAGAGGATAGATTAGTAGTTTTTTACAATGATGGCAATTATGAAATTATTGATCAAGAATTGACCCAGCGTTTTGAGCCTGAAAAAATTATGCTGTTGGAAAAATTTACTGCAGAGAAAATTATAACTGCCGTTTATTTAGACAATGATAAAATGCAATACAACGTAAAGCGTTTTAAAATTGAAACGACTACGCTACATAGTAAATTCTTTTTTATAAAAGAAGGTAAAAACAACATGCTAACGGCAGTTTCATCTGATGAGAATGCACTCTTAAATGTGAAGACCGGTAAAGGCCAACAAATTAGCAACGTTAAGTTTAAAATTAATAAATTGGTAGAGGTAATGGGGTGGAAAGCAGTAGGGGCAAAGCTTATAGACTTTAATAAAAATATTGAAATGGAATGGGTGGTAGCAAAAGAAGAAAATCCTCAACAAGATTTGTTTGGATAAAAAGTTGTAAAAAAGACGCATCATTTGCGTCTTTTTAGTTTAATCTAACTGGTCACTAAAATGTATAGGAACCTACTCTTCCGTTAGAGCCGGCAAAATATACAACATTGCCCGTTGGCGATTTGCGGCAAACATGGAAACTCTCTGTACTAATAGCCGAAAATATTTTTCCATCATTTGTTGATACATCCACACCGTTTAAGCCACAGGTTATCCAAGTTTTGTTTTTAATAAATTCTATGCAACTTCTATAGCCAAGCGGTGGCTCTACAGGTGCAGCCCAAGTTTTACCTGCATTGTAGGTGATGTAGCAATTTTTCGCTTTATCATTTTTTAAATTAAAATCGCCACCCACGACGATAAACATTTTTTTGTTTTTAAATGCAATTGAGTTGGCGCCTGTACTTTCTTTTCCTTGTAAAATTGGAAGTGTCTTTTTTGAAAAATTATAATATAAATGAGATGAAGCACCACCGCTTATAAAAATCGGTTTGTTGTTTTTTAACAGTCTCACGTTTGTACCGCTACTGGCAAAACAGGCTTCTCCACTGTCTGCAATTGGTCTGTTTTCAAAAGATACATCTTGCCAGCTCTCAGCGCCATCTTTTGTTTTTGCTACAAAAAATTTACCTTTTATTGGGTCGCCAATTACAATACCTTTTTTACCATTAAAATCCATTGCATCTAAAAACATTCCTTTTTCATTATTGCTGTAAACAGTTTTCCACGTTTTGCCTGCATCGTTTGTTTTTAAAATATAAGCAGGTTCATCAACGGCCATAATGATTGCAGTGCTGTCATCAAAAGCCTCGATATCTCTAAAATCTCTTTTTTCAAAACCCTTCACATTTATCCATTTCCAATTAGCACCGGCATCTAATGTAATACTAACCGTTCCACCGCTGCCGCTAACCCAAGCTGTTTTATCAGATACCACACTTAAACCCCTCAACGATGTTTTTGTACCTGATGTTAATACTTTCAGCGTTTGAGCATGTAAATAATTACAAAAAACAGCCATTAATATTATTAAAAAAATCTTCTTCATTATTAATTTTTACAGGTTTGATTATCAAATAGTGCCTTGCAAATACACAGCTTTTTCAATATTGTTTAGTTACTTTTGGCTTAATCGATTTAAAAATAATAAAACCAAATGGTTAATGAGTTATAATTATCTACCGCTTGATAGAAAGCATACAAATTTTCAACAAATTAAAAATTTATTGGCCTACGACCAATTGGTTTCAATAACCTTCGATGCACATGAGCGTATTTTAAAGTGTCGGGAATATCTAAATGAAAAAATGAAAGAAAAAGATGCCATTTTTTATGGCATCAATACTGGTTTTGGTTTTTTACAAAATGTAAGAATTGATGACGATCAGCTGAGTGAGCTACAAAATAATTTATTAAAATCGCATGCATGTGGCCTAGGGGACGAAGTGCCTGAAGAAATTGTGAAACTAATGATTATGCTAAAAATAAAATCGTTGAGTTATGGGCATTCAGGGGTGCAAATTGATACAGTTAAGAGATTGATGGATATGTACAATGCAAAGCTGTATCCGGTAATTTATACCCAAGGTTCGTTGGGTGCTTCTGGAGATTTAGCGCCTCTAAGTCATTTAAGTTTACCGCTTATAGGCTTGGGAGAAGTTGATCTAGATGGCGAAAGAATGTCATCAGCGGCCGTACT
>JBBREY010000094.1:0-9071 GCA_038225275.1 Chitinophagales bacterium
CATATTGAGAGTATCTGGCGATGCCATCATTTTAAACCGCATTCGTTTTCACGAAGAGATAAGACCCACAACAGAATTGGCGCTTCCCGCAAAAACAGTAGTAAAACCTGCAGAGCTAAAAATGGCTATTGCTTTGGTGGACCAACTCTCTGGAACATTTGACATAACCGGTTATAAAGACAGTTACACCGCCTCTTTAATGAAAGTTATAAATGCAAAAGCAAAAGGCAAAAAAACCGAGGTGCCTGTTTTAAAAGTAGTGCACAGCAAAGCAAAAGATTTAATGGAACAACTAAAGGCAAGCATTGAAACCAAACGTAAAAAAGCTTCTTAGATATGAGCCTTACCCTCTACAATAAAAAAAGAAAATTTGATGACACGCCCGAGCCGGGCGGAAAAAAGTCTGTAGAGAAAACAGAATTATCTTTTGTTGTTCAGCGCCACAAGGCAAGCCACTTACATTATGATTTTAGGTTACAAATGGATGGGGTGTTAAAAAGCTGGGCTGTGCCTAAAGGTCCATCATTAAACCCGGCAAATAAAAGATTGGCGATGATGGTGGAAGATCATCCATATGATTACAAAGATTTTAAAGGTGTAATACCCGAAGGCAATTATGGTGCAGGCATAGTAGAAATTTGGGACAATGGAACGTACACTGCCCTCACAGATGATAAAACTGCCGACCATAAGAAATTATTAAAAGCAGGATTGAAGGCCGGCAACTTAAAATTTGTATTAAAAGGAAAAAAACTAAAGGGTGAATTTGCGCTTGTAAAAATTAAAAATAACAACAGCGATAAAGACAATGCGTGGTTGCTCATAAAACACAACGACAGTTTTGCAACAGATAAATTGTATGACAGCGAAAAGGAGACACCAAAAAACTCACCCATAAATAAAGCGCTTGCTGAAAAGGTGAAAGCGCCCTTAAAAAAAAAGCCCGGTACAACCTGAAGGCAAATCCACAAAAAATTAATGATCCTGTAAAGCCCATGCTTGCTAAAGAAAGTACCGAAGTATTTGATAGCAAAGATTGGTTGTATGAAATAAAATGGGATGGCTACCGTGCTGTTGCAGAGGTGTCTTCAATAGAAATAAAATTATATTCTCGTAACGGAAATGACTTTTCGCAAAATTATCCGGTTATTGCGGACGAATTAAAGAAGATAAAACACGAAGCAATTTTAGATGGTGAAATTGTTGTGTTAAATGAAAAGGGATTTCCTGATTTTCAAAAAATGCAGCATTATGAGGACAATACAGATTTTCCGCTTTGTTATTATGTATTCGATTTATTAATGCTCGATGGGAATGATATTAAACATTTGCCTCTTACAGATAGAAAGGAACTACTAAAAAGTGTATTGCCTAAAAATGAAGTTATACGATTCTCCGATCATGTATTGGAAGGCGGAACAGATTTTTTTAACGCTGCAGTTCAAAAAAACCTGGAAGGAATAATGGCTAAAAAAGCCGATAGCGAATATTATACTGGAAGCAGAAGCAATGAATGGCTGAAGATAAAAAACCATAAAACGGCCGATGTAATTATTTGTGGCTATACCGCACCAACCGGCAGCAGAAAATATTTTGGTTCTCTTGTTTTAGGAATAATGAAAGATAAGAAACTGGTGCATGCCGGGCATGCAGGAACAGGATATGACGAAGAGAAATTGAAAACAGTTTTCAATCTATTGCAACCGCTTGTTCAAAGCAAATCTCCCTTTACAGAAAAAGTAATTACCAACAATAAAGTTACCTGGGTAAAGCCCAAAATAATATGCGAAGTAAAATTTACAGAATGGACAAAAGATGAAAAACTGCGGCACCCAGTTTTTATAAGAATTAGGGATGATAAAAATGTAAAACAAACAAATATGGAAGCGCAAAAGCCTGTTGGAAAAAAAACTCCTAAGAAAAAAACAGCGTCGGCACCCTTAAAAAAAACATCATCAAAAAGTGAGGAAAGTTTTTTAATAAAAGCCGGAAAAAATATTGTTGAGATAACACATCCTGATAAAATATATTTTCCAAATGATAAGGTTACAAAAAAAATGGTAGCAGAATATTACCAGTCAATTGCTTCATACATTTTGCCATTTTTAAAAGACCGACCCGAGTCTTTAAAAAGAGATCCTGGGGGAATAAAAGCAGGGGGTTTTTTTCATAAAGATGCGGGTGAAAATGCACCCGATTTTATCAAGTCATTTGCGGTTCACTCAGAGTCGTCAAATAAACAAATTGACTACATCATTTGCAACGATAAAATTACATTGGCTTACTTAAATAATCTGGGCTGTATTGAGTTGAATCCATGGCATTCAACGTTGCAAAATGCTGACAAACCAGATTACATGATCATTGATATTGACCCCTCTGAAAAAAATAATTTTGATCAGGTTATTGACACAGCAAATGCTTTTAAAAAAATATTGGATAAGGCGGGTGCAAAAAGTTTTTGTAAAACTTCTGGCTCAACAGGTTTACATATTTATGTACCCATGAAAAAGAAATACGATTATGAAGAAGTAAAAAACTTTGCGCATTTGTTGTGCATAACGGTAAATGAAATTTTACCAGGTTTTACAACATTGGAAAGGAATTTAAAGAAGCGTGGCAACAAAAAAATATACCTGGATTATCTCCAAAACAGAAGTGGACAAACCATCGCTTGTGTGTATTCATTACGACCAAAAGATGGCGCAACGGTATCAATGCCGTTGCATTGGAAAGAAGTAAAAAAAGGACTGTCACCTAAACAATTTACCATCTTTAATGCTAAAGAAATTATTGAAAAAAGAGTGGATATTTTTAAAGGGATTTTAGGACCGGCAACAAATATCGAACTTTGCTTAAAAAAATTGAATGCGTAAGGTTGGGAACCTTTTTCCCCAACAAAATTATTCCATTACTTTTGAGCGTCTATAAATTATGTTTTTACACTTAAAGAAGGTGGGCATAAAAATTTCATATAGCGCAATAATTGAAGGCCGCTAAAGGCTGTTTTTTGAACCCTTTTTTAACTTAATGACAAATACCAAGAACATACTAATAAAAACGACAAAAGTAATTTTGTGGATTTTTGTTGCTATCAGCGTTTTTGTTCTGTTGTTTTTTGGTTTCATAAATACTAATATTGGTAAGCGCACGGTACGCAACCAGGTTGAAAATTATCTGGAAAAAAAGCTCCACACAAATATTGCCATTGGCTCCGTTGATTATACTTTACCTAAGCGGCTTAAAATAAAAAATGTTTACATAGAAGATCAACAAAAAGATACTTTAATGTTTGGTGAAGAGTTGGCGGTTGACCTTGATATGATAAAATTATTACAGGGTAACACAGACATAAAAAAGGTCTTTTTAAAAAATATCATCATCAATGTTAAAAGAGCAGAAAAAGATACCGTATTCAATTATCAGTTTCTTGTAGATGCTTTTACAGGAAATAAATCAACCACCAAAAACAAGGATACTGCAGAATTAAAACTTACATTAAAACAATTAATTTTTGACCATGTAGGTGTAAAATTTGAAGACAAATATGCAGGAAGTAATTTTAGTGCATTTATTAAAAATCTGGATTTAACCACTACCAAATTTCAACCAGATCGCCTTAGTTTTGGCATTGATAATTTAGCTGCAAATGGCGTTAAATTTTACATGAAAACTTACAAGGAAGTTGAAACAAATATCGACAATAAATTACCTGTAGATACGCTCACAAATTCCCCATATAAATTTCTTATTTCCGGCAGCCATGTAAACCTAAAAGATGTAAATGTTGAGATAGACAATAAAATATCCGGCATGTATTATTACAATCAAATTGGTACACTTGCGGGCAATAGTATTTTTTACAGTATTGAGCAAACAAAGGGACTAGCTGACAGTTTAAAACTAGATAGTGCTACCATTATTTTTACATCTGCAAAACAAAAAAAATTACCAACATCAAACCTACCGACTGGGCCCAATCCCTGGGTATATGCTGCCACGCATTTAGATATTAACAGCAGTAATTTTAAATATAATGATGTAAACAAACCTATAGCCCCTGGTTTAGATTTTAGTCATCTGGATACAAAAAATATAAAAGCCAGTATAGAGGGTTTTCGCTTCTCAACAGATTCAACAAAAGGAAAAATTTCACAGTTTGCTTTCAGTGATAAAAGTGGTTTTGTATTGGATACGACCCATGTAAATTTAATGTTTACCGATAGTTTATTATCGGCCACAGAACTTTACATAAAAACACCACGTTCACTTATTCAAAATTCTTTTCAACTTACTTACGACAGTATTGCAGCCATTACTAAAACGCCGCAAAATTCCTTTATAACGGCCAACTTAAATAACTCGGTCATTGCTTTTAATGATCTGTATTTATTGTTGCCGTCTCTCAATACATCTTTGCCGAAGGCTCAATTCATCAACCAGTCATTAAACGTAAATACTGAATTGCGTGGATCGTTGCAAAGAATGTATTTACCTTATATACAATTAGTCGGTTTGTCAGGCTCTAAAATAAGTGCCAATGGAACGCTTTTTAATATTACCGATCCATTACGCTTTTCGTTTGACTTAAATATTCTGCAGAGCAACATTTACAAAAAGGATTTATTAAGATTTGTACCACCTGCAAACTGGGCGCAACTTGCATCTTTACCAAATTTAATAAACGTACGAGGAAGAATAGCAGGGAATAGAAACACTGTTGCGGCCAATGTTACTGCAACAGCCAAAGACCTTGCATTTACCGGTAAAATAAATCTTTCAAACATTAGTGATCCAAAGAACATTAAATATGATCTAGCTTTTACAAATGTAGCTTTCAACAAATCATTGATAGAAGGTTTTATTCCGCCTGTAGCTTTGGCGAAAATAAGTTTACCACAGCAAATTTCAGCAGCCGGAAAGTTTAGTGGCAATACAGAAAATGTGGATATGGATTTAAAAGCCCGGTCAAGTTATGGTCCGCTAACGGTGAAAGGTTACATGAAGAATATTAAAAATCCGGAAAAGATAAATTATGATCTTTTTATAACTACCCCGGGTTTTGCTATTGGTAAATTAATAAAACAAGATTCTATTATTGGCAACGTGGCAGGAGCGTTTATAGCAAAAGGAACAGGCTTCGATTACCTCACAATGGTATCCACAATAAAAGCAGATGTTGCTTCTTTGCAATACAATAAATACAACTATCGCAATGCAAAAATTAATGCAGATTTTAATAACGGGCTTATAAAAAGCATCGGCAAGATTAATGACAGCAGCCTGCAGTTAACCTACGATATTGTGGCAAATGTTCGTGGAAAATATCCAACTGTAAAAGGCGAAATTGACGTGGATACAGCCATGCTTCAGAAACTGCATTTTACAAAAGATACCATCAATTTTTCGTTGAGGGCATTGGTAGATGCGGTTAATCTTAAACCAAGAAATTTAGATGCAAGTTTATTCTTAGGCAGTGTGAAGTTGCAGACTGGACAAAGGTTTTTAAACATTGATAGCACTTCACTCATTGCCTCGTCACTAAACGGAATTGATTCTATTATTTTAAAAGCACCCTTTGCAGATGTACACGCCGGCGGTGCATTTGATTATGATAAAATTGGCGAATCAATCATGCGGTATGTAAATAATTATTACAAAATACCGGGCTATAAACCAACTTCAGAAAACATAGCTGAGCAGCAGTTTGCCATTAAAGGTGCAATAAAACAAAGTCCGGTTATTACAACGCTAGTGCCGGGTTTAAACAGTTACCAAGATTTTAATTTTACCGGGCGCTACACATCTGCAGACACAGACAGTGCTTTGAGCTTTAATACGGCAGTTAAAAATGTGTCGTACACCACTAACAATATTGCAAATGCTGTATTAAATATAAATGCAAAAAATGAACGTTTAAATTATGAAGCCAGCTTTGATACTTTAAAAACTATAAGCAATACACTTTATGGTACAAGATTAAATGGCGCTGCCGCAAAAGACAGCCTTTCTTTAAATGTGGTAACAAAAGACAATGCAAATAGAGACTGGTTCGGTTTATCAGGAACAGCGTTTGTGAAAGATGAAAATTATACGCTTCGTATGAAGGATAGTCTAATTCTCAATTATGAGAAATGGCGGGTGGCTCCTGATAATTATATTGCTTACGGACCCGCGGGCATTGTTGTAAATAATTTTGTTATAAGCAGCGATACGGCAAAGATTGATATTAGAAGCAAGCAATTAGTTGGCGATAGTCCAATAGATATTTCTATAGACAACTTTAATTTAAAAAGTATTAGTTCGATCGTAAACAAAGACACTATTTTACTTGCCGGTATTTTAGATATGAAAGCAACGGTGAGCGATTTAAAAAAACCACTTCCATCATTTACAGGTAATGCTTCTGTAACCGATGTACAGTTTATGCAACATCCGCTTGGCACCATTACCGCAACTGCACAAAAGCAATCTGAAAATAATATTAGTGCTACTGTAAATTTAAAAGGTGCAGATAATGATATCAATGCTTCTGGAAATTATTATTTAAACAGCACAACAGATCAGTTTGATGCAGACGTACAGGTAAAAGCTTTAAGCTTTAAAACACTGGAGGCTTTTTCGGCAAACCAAATAGTAAATAGCCAGGGAAACCTTTCAGGCAATGTAAAATTGAATGGCCAATTTGCCAACCCAAAGTTCAACGGCCAATTAAATTTTGATACGGTTAAATTTTCAATAGCAAAATTAGGAACGCCCTATTTTATCGACAAGCAAAAAATAGTTTTCAAATATCCACAAATTCAATTTCCCGAATTTAATGTTACAGATTCTTTAAACAACGTTTTAAAAATTGACGGTGATATAACATCCCGCAGCGTTACCGACTATGATTTGAATGTAGATTTGAATGCAAATAATTTTATAGTTATTAATGCAAATAAAAAAATCAACAACGAAATATATGGCTTTGCTTCGGTGGATGTAAATGTTAGTGTAACCGGCACATCGGCAAGACCAGTAATTGAAGGCGATATATTATTGAATGATAAAAGTGATATAAAGATTTTATTGCCACAAACCAGTTACGCAAAAAATGATGGTAAAACAATTGTACGTTTTGTAGATGTAGATACGTTTAAGATTGACCCTCCGCAACCGGGATTTGAACCTGCCGAAAAACCGGCATCGGAGTTTGCTCAGTTTTTAAATTATAATCTTAATATAGAACTAACCAAAGAAGCGGCACTTACTATTGTGGTAGATCCATCAACCGGAGATGAAATAAAAGTGCAGGGAGATGCGAGATTGAATGCAGGTGTTGACCCGGGAGGAAACCTTGTGTTGGCCGGTGTTTACGAGCTTGACAGAGGTTATTATGACCTGCATTATAATATATTGGAACGAAAATTTGATTTGATAAAAGGAAGTACCATCACTTTTGCAGGAACACCTTTAGAAGCAGTTGCAAATATTACAGCGGAGTATACAGCACTCACATCTGCTAAAGATCTGTTGAGCAACGAAGTAACGGATGTATCGCCAATTCTATCAAATTCATTCAATCAAAAACTTCCTTTTAGAGTAATCCTTTATTTAACCGGCTCCTTAAGTAAGCCAGATATTAAATTTGATATTCAATTGCCTGAAGAAAGTAATTTATTGAATGGTGAGCTACGCACAACAATTGAAAACAAATTATTACAAATAAGAAATGACCCCGCATCTATCAACAAGCAGGTATTTTCTTTGTTACTGTTTAACCGTTTTGTAAGTGAACAAAGCAGTGATTTCTTTAAAGGCAACGGCGGTGATTTTAATGACCTCGCACGCCAAAGTGTTAGTCAGTTTTTATCATCAGCATTAAATGAAATTGCAGGAGATATTTTTAAAGGAATTGATATTGACCTGAACTTAAATTCATACAACGATTTTTCAAATGGTGGAAATGCACAGCGTACAGATTTAAACCTTGCAGTAAGTAAATCATTTGCAAACAACAGGCTTGTAATAAGTGTTGGACAAAACTTTGGTTTAGAAGGTCAGGATGCTGCCGCTAAATCTGCGGGAGCAAGTAATAGTTTTAAGCCTGATATTACAGTTGCCTATAAACTAACAACAGATGGCAAATATTTAATAAGAGCGTATACCAAAAACCAATTTGAAGTGACCCTTGATGGGTATGTGGTTGAGACTGGGTTATCGTTTGTAGTAACACTCGATTACGATAGATTTAAAGAATTGTTTAGGCGCAAGAAAAATGTAAAAAAATAATGAGGAAGATATATATCATTTCGGTTGTTTGTTTAATCTTCATTGCATCTTCCTGCAGTGTGCAAAAGTATTTGCCACCCGGTGAACGGTTATATAAGGATGAAAATATAAAAGTGGAAAAAAGCAGCGATGTAAAAACTTCTGCCAGATCATTAAAATCAACAATTAAATTAGCGATTTCGCCAAAGCCAAATAAGTTTTTTTTAGGGCAACCTTATAAAGTTTGGTTCTATTATAAAATTGGAGAACCAAAGCGAGAAAAAGGGTTTAAGGCCTTTTTAAGAAAGCGTCTTGGTGAACCACCTGTGTTAAGTAGCAGCGTTAATGCAAAAGCCACTGCAGAAAATATGGCCTCACTAATGGAAAATCTTGGTTATTTCCATACGACTGTTCAGGGTGATACTGCTCATACGGGTGCTTATTTTGTAGAAGCAAACTACACTGCTCAGGTAAAGCCGCAGTATAAGTTAGGCCCGATTAAATGGGTGGGAGATTCCTCATCTGCTTTGCAAAAATTGCTTGATGAAAATGCTACCAGGAATGGCCTTTTAAAAACAGGTAATCCATATCGTTTAAGTGATATAACTGCAGAGCGGGACAGGCTTGATCTTTTTTTAAAAACGAGAGGCTACTACTTTTTCAATCCTGATTATTTGATGGCTTATGTAGACAGTACTGTTGGCAACAGAAAAGTAAATATGTATTTAAACATAAAAAAAATTACACCGGAGGATGCAAAATTTGCATACAAAATAAACAGCATAACGGTTTTTCCAAATTATTCTCTCACATCAAAA
>JBBREY010000095.1:0-9063 GCA_038225275.1 Chitinophagales bacterium
AACACGTTTCACCGGTCTACAACAGGATGATGTGCATGGTTTAATGCACGAAGCAACTCAGGAACAAAAAAAGCGCTACCTAAATAATACGATCAGTTTACCAACTTATTCTGTAGAAAATTTTGAGTATTCCGAAATAAAAGGCATGTTACCGGAGATCGTTGAAAAGCTGTCGATCACCTCACCAAACTATGCAAACATAACAGGCAGAAGATTGTTTATCGCACCAAATTTTTTCAATAAATCATCCAATAAATTAATAGAAGACAACAACAGGAAATACGATTTGGAGTTTAACTCATCTTACCGGGATGAAGATTCAATCCAGATTGCTATACCTGCCAATTATGTTGTCGAAGCAATGCCTAAAGAGGTATCCATAAAAAACAATTACGGTGCATATAATATTAAATTTAATGTAAAAGACAATTTCATTAATGTGGTAAGAAAAAATGAAAGAGCAGAAGGTTATTTTTCTAAAAATGAGTACAACAACATTTTAAAATTCTTTAATGATATTTATGCAGCGGACAGAGGAAGAATTGTTTTAATTAAAAAAGAGAATTGATTGGAAAAGATTTTCAATATTTTGTACAATAGAAATGCTCAATAATATTATTGAGCATTTCATTTATACAATTAACGAGCAACTATCATTCCCTCCCATCCAACAAATTACCCAAGCCACCTAAAATACTTCCTTCTTCTTTTCTGCCACCTAGGCCATACTGCATAAGCCTTCCCGCAAGCCGGCTGATGGGCAATGACTGTATCCATACTTTTCCCGGGCCACGCAATATTGCAAAAAATAATCCTTCGCCGCCAAACATAAAGTTTCTTATACCTTTTATAAATTCAATATCAAAATCAATGCCTGCGGTATAAGCTACTACACAACCGGTATCAATTTTTAATACTTCGCCGGGTTGCAAAGTACGCTCGGTTACATAGCCACCTGCATGTACAAATGCCAATCCATCACCTTCCAGTTTTTGCATAATAAAACCTTCGCCACCAAAAATACCTGTGCCTAATCTTCGCTGAAATTCAATACCAATACTCACACCTTTAGCTGCACATAAAAAAGCATCTTTTTGAGCTATTATTTTTCCATTTAATTCTGCCAAATCTAAAGCAATGATTTTACCAGTGTAAGGCGCCGCAAAACTGACTCTCTTTTTTCCTTGTGCTTGGTTGGTAAATGCCGTCATAAATAAATTTTCGCCAACGAGTAATCGTTTGCCGGCACTCATTAGCATGCCGAATAAGCCACCATTATTGCTTGCCTGCGAACCATCGCCAAAAAGCGTGTTCATTTGTATACCGTCGTCCATCATCATAAAACCACCAGGCTCGCCTATCACTGTCTCGTTAGGATCCAGTTCTATCTCCACATATTGTAACTCTTCACCAAAAATTTTATAATCTATTTCGTGGTTTGCTTTCATTGTTTTTAATTTTTTATAAATGTAATAAAGGAAAATATTACCGACTCATATCTAAATGATAAACGGTAAATTTTATTACCGCTTTTTACTTTAATTTGATGTTCAAACTTAAAAATTTATGAAGAAATATCTTTTTGCAACAGCAGCAGTTTGCCTTGCCGTAACAACGGGTTTTAGTCAGGTAAAATTGCTGGAAACTGTTACTAAAAAAGGAGACGAACTTGTTATTCCTTATCAAAAGTATGTATTGCCAAATGGGCTTACTGTTGTGTTGGCTGAAGACCACAGTGATCCTTTGGTACATGTAGATGTTACTTACCACGTTGGTTCTGCAAGAGAAGAAATTGGCAAAAGTGGCTTTGCGCATTTCTTTGAGCACATGATGTTTCAGGGAAGTGACAACGTAGCAGATGAGCAGCATTTTAAAATAATATCGGGCTCTGGCGGTACTTTAAATGGAAGTACAAATCAGGATCGTACAAACTATTACGAAACAGTACCATCTAACCAATTAGAAAAAATGTTGTGGCTGGAAAGTGACCGCATGGGCTTTTTATTGGATGCAGTAACGCAACAAAAATTTGAAATACAACGGAGCACAGTTAAGAATGAAAGAGGACAAAATTATGATAACAGACCATATGGTTTAGTAAGCGAGTTTGCCAGCAAAAATTTATATCCATACGGGCATCCATACAGTTGGCTTACCATCGGTTATATTGAAGACTTAAACAGGGTGAATGTGCAGGATCTTAAAAACTTTTTTCTGCGCTGGTACAGTCCAAACAACGCTACTATAACTATTGGCGGCGATATGAAGCCTGCAGATGTTGTAAAGCTAGTAGATAAATATTTTGGCAGCATACCACGCGGGCCTGAGGTAACCAAAACTATTTTACCACAAGTTGTTGTTGATAAAGATCGTTATGTATCGTACATTGATAACTATGCAAAATTGCCTTTGCTTACGAAAGCATTTCCTACTGTTGCCAATTACGATAAAGATATGGCTGCACTTGCATGCCTTGCACAGGTTTTAGGGCAGGGGAAAAATTCGGTAATGTACCAGCAGTTGGTAAAAACACAAAAGGCATTGAATGCGAGTGCATCAAGCAATTTGAGTGAGTTGGCGGGCGTATTTAGTTTTCAGGTAGTGCCATATCCTGGCAAATCATTGACAGGTATGGATAGCCTCGTTAAAGAAGCTTTGGCTTCTTTTGAACAACGTGGAGTGACTGACGAAGACATCACAAAGTTTAAAGGTGGGATAGAATCTCAGTTTATTAATGGATTACAAAGTGTATCGGGCAAGGTATCTCAGTTAGCTGCTTTTCAAACTTACACTGGTAATCCAAACATGATTGGGCAACAGCTAGACATGTACAGATCAGTTACCAAAGAAGATGTAATGAATGCCTACAATAAATACATTAAGGGCAAAGGAAGTGTTACTGTAAGCGTGCTTGTAAAGGGGCAAAATGCAGCACCTGCAATGGCTGACAATTATGAGGTTGAAACTGCAAATTATCAAAGACCAAATTATGGTTACGACGGTTTAAAATATGTAAAAGCCACAGATAATTTTAATAGAAAAAAACAACCAGGTGTTGGCGCAAACCCTGTTGTAAAAGTACCTGCATTTACGAAAAAGCAAACTGCCAATGGCATAAAAATGATTTTTGCACAAAGCAATGAGTTGCCAATTATAAACATTTCAATAAGAATACCTGGTGGGCAAATTGCAGAAACAAGCATGCCATCAAAGTCAGGTATTGCAGGGCTTACGGCTGCTATGTTAAATGAAGACACTAAAAAATACACTGCAGAGCAAATGGCTGTAGAGTTGCAAAAGATTGGTAGCAACATTAATATATCGTCTTCATTTGATGGTACTGTTTTTAACGTACAAACGCTAAAGAAAAATTTGAGCAAAACACTTGAACTGTTGGAAGAAAGAATGTTGAACCCAAATTTTACACAGGCAAATTTTAGCAGAATACAAAAGCAGGCTATCGAAGGTTTTAAGCAAGCTAAATCACAACCATCTGCTATTGCAGATGATGTGTTTGATAAACTAAACTATGGCAATTCTATTTTGGGCATGAGCGCAAGCGGAAATGAAACTACCGTAAAAGCGCTTACCTTAAAAGATGTACAGGATTTTTACAACAATAACCTTAGTTCTCGTAATGCAAGGGTGGTTGTAGTTGGCGATGTAAAAGAAAGTGAAATATTGCCGAAGCTTTCCTTCTTAAATAAATTGCCGAATAGAGCAATTAGTTATGTAAAGCCCTTACTGGCAGCACCTATTGAAAGCACAAAAATTTATTTGGTTGATGTACCAAAGGCTGCACAAACAGAATTTAGAGTGGGTAATCCTACCAACTTATTGTATGATGCAACGGGTGAGTTTTATAAACTTGGTTTGGTTAATTACACACTCGGCGGAGATTTTAATAGCCGATTAAACATTAATCTTAGAGAAGATAAAGGATGGACTTACGGTGCACGGTCTGGTTTTAGTGGTAACCAATATAGTGGTGGTTTCGACTTTAGCTCAGGTATTCGAGCAGATGCAACGGACAGTGCTTTAATAGAAGTTATAAAAGAAATAAAAAAATACGCAGCAAAGGGTATAACTGAAGAAGAGCTTGCATTTATGAAAATGGCTATTGGCCAGAGAGATGCATTGGCTTACGAAACAGGTGGACAAAAAGCAGGTTTTGTTGGAAGAATTTTACAATACAATCTACCTGCAAATTTTGTAACAATGCAAAGCAACATTTTAAAAAACATGAAAAAAGCTGAGCTTGATGCACTTGCTAAAAAGTGGCTTGATGTTGACAAAATGAATATTTTGTTGGTAGGTGATAAGGCGAAAATTTTACCTGGTCTACAAAAAATGGGATATGAAATTATTGAATTGGATGTAGATGGCAACAAGAAATAAGAAAAAATAAATTTAGTAAAATACCGCCTCAACAATTGGGGCGGTATTTTTTTTATTTTAAAAACGGTACATTGTAAATATGGAAAATTACGAAACACTTTCCCAAGCTATTACTGCACTTAAGCAACAAGGATATACCGAAGATTTTAACCTCAAAGAAAATTGCCTCGAATGCATTGCAGGTAGCAAAGACTTGTTGCCGCATGAATTTGGAATAGACAAATTTTTTCGTTTCGATGTAAATGAAGATCCTTCTGACCAAGCTGTTTTATATGCCATCTCATCAGTCATTCACCACATGAAAGGCTTGCTTGTAAATGGTTACGGCATTTATTCAGACGCAACCAGCAACGAAATGCTTGAAAAATTAAATACTAAATAACGAACACGGATTTGCAATGTTGGGGGATTTGAAAATCGTCAAGCCCGAAACCGCTGCTGATTGAAAAACAAATGTACAAGATAACAACCAAAAGCCCACCGATGTTTGTCCTGCCCGAACTACTGTTGCCATGTTGCTGAAGTTGAAGATTACAATGTCATGCCCCAATATTGCAAAACCACATGTTAGCAGCATACCAATCAAGTTATTCGCATAAAATTTCTACGGGGAATCTTTTATTTGCTAATCTTTTTTGTTCGTTATCATAATCGTGTAGCATATTCTGAAACTTTTCAAAGTTGTCAACGTAGCAAAAAGTTCCACTTCGTTTGAACCCTTCTTTTATTTTTAATTTACCAATGACTTCAAAGCGATTTTTAAAATTTATGAAGTCTTGGTGTCCAATTCCAATATTTTCAATCCCTAAAAAGAATTCTCCTATATACGAATATAAGTTCCAAAGTTTATCAACTTCGGGTTGCATTTCAATTATTGTCTCTTTGTCATAGCCTGCTCCAACAGTAATTCCTGCAATGTCATAGTTGTATAAATCTTCTACAGTTGGTTTAGTTCGGCTTTTATAAGTTGTCTGAGTTAACATATAACTGCATTCTCCACGATACTGATGTATTGAATTACAAATTACTGCTCTATAAAAATTGTCCTTTAATTTAAAAATTAAGAGGTCGTCAACTTGTATATAAAAATTTATAATTTTTCTATACTTTTTTCTTTTTTTGACTTTAGTATTTGCCTCACTGATTTTTTTTAAAAGTTTATCAAGTTCTTTTTGTCTAGCTTTTCCTTCCTTTAAACTTGCTTGTTCTGTCCAAAGTTTCACACCTGCTCCAACTTTAATTACTGAATTTACTTCATCTAAAATCTCTTTAGTAAGTCCTCCAATTTCCCAAAATGCAAGTGCATAAGAGGTTACAAATATTTCGTGATAAAAATCTTCTTCAATTCCATAATTGTCACGAACAAAAGGAATTTGCTTTTTTATAATTTCAATTTCAACATTGCCGTCATACAAATTCATAATACTCCAATAAATATCGTGAGCCAAATCTCCATCAATAATTTTCACTCCATCTGTTGCCATATACTTTAAAATTTTGGGGGATGGTTGCTGCTAACTATTTTATCAAGGCCTTTAACTCATCATTTGTTACTGTTAATAAATTCACCTTAGGCAAACGTTTGGTAAGTTCTCTCCAATTAGCATCTTGCAAATATATTTTTTGAAGCATAGCAGCAGCGTCTTTTACTTTTTTATTATTGGCAAGCGTAATGGCGGTCCAGTATTGCATTTCAAGGTTTTTAGGAAACATTTTCATGGCTGCACCATACTCATCCATGGCCAGTTTCATATCATTTTTTTCTGTTGCAAGGTCACCCTTGTCCATATGCTCATAAGCTCTGTATAAACTTAATAATCTTTCCAGTTCCACTAATGGCGTGGCATTATCGTCTACTCTTAAATCTATCAACTTATCATTCCAAGGCTTGTCACTTGCTTTGCCCGCAACCACTAAAATTGCAGCAGATTGTTTTCCTCTAATGTCTCCACCAACCGCTTGTGCAGCTTTTAATGCGGCCATAACCCTTTCAGCAATTGGCTTGCCCCCACTTGCTTCAAAAGCTTTTGCCATTGCTGGGCAAACCTTATTATTCAGCATCATATTGCTTTGCACAGAAAAATTTTTGCCGGTAATATTTGATGCGTAATCAATACAACTTTTGCCTGTGTATGATTCTACATTTCCATTTACATCTAACATGGCAACCTGTCTAACTTCTCTGGCTTCATCTTTTTCCAGTAATTCCTTCAAAGCCTGTGGCGCAGTTTTGCCGCCCTTCATTAATGAGAGCCCATTAACCCCATAACTTTTATTTACGAATGCCTGCGTTGCTACAACACCCACGCCAGCTTCGCCCCATGGCACTGCAGCACCAACACTAAACCAGTGACTTTGCACGCCCACGGCCATTTCGCCGGTAACTTCATCTCTTGCTACAATAGAAAAAGTATGCGCAAATGATTCGTCTTTCTTAAAAAACTGCGCAAATGCAGCATCAATAATTAAGCCCGAAAATAAAATAACAATCAAGATTTTTTTCATAAAGAATTTTTTTAAAGCTACTTACAAATTCATTCACCGATTTACAAAATACGATTTTATAAGCTGCTTATATTTTGGCTATTTTTACGGCTTATTTTTAAACGGGCATGACAATTATAAAAGAATTAATAGAACAACTGTTTCATACATTTAACAGCAATAAAATTACCGGTATAGAAAAACTTCCCAAAAGTGGCGGCGATAGGGTTTATTATAGAATTACGACCGATACAAACAGTTACATTGCTGCGCATAATACTAATGTAAAGGAAAACAATGCCTTCCTTTATTTTTCTGGTCATTTTAAAAATGTGAAGGCGCCAGTTCCACAAATTTTTGTTGTCAGCAACGATCGTACCTTATATATACAGGAAGATTTTGGCGCCGATTGTTTGCTTGATATTTTAGAGAGAGAAGGCTACTCAGAAAATGTAAAAGGACTTTATAAAAAAGCTTTAGCGGCACTGGCTCAATTACAGGTAAAAGGCAATGATGATTTAGATTACGCCAACTGTATTACCAGCAACGAATTTGGTAAGCAAGCAATTTTGAGTGACCTACTTTACTTTAAATATTATTTTTTAGACACATTAAAATTACCGTACGACAAGGAAAAATTAGGAGATGATTTTGAAGCTTTGAGTAGTTACTTAAACCATGCAGACTATAAATATTTTATGTTTAGAGATTTTCAAAGCAGAAATGTGATGATAAAAAATGAGGAACCTTATTTTATAGATTATCAGGGCGGTATGAAAGGCGCTTTGCAATATGATGTAGCATCGTTACTATGGCAGGCAAAAGCAGATTTGAGTGACGAATGGAAAAATGAATTGTTGCAATATTATATAGATTGTGTGGAGGTGGAGTTGGGTGAAACAGTTGACAGAACAAGGTTTGTGAGCCAGTACAATGGATATGTATTGATACGTTTGTTACAAGTTTTAGGAGCTTATGGTTTTAGGGGCTTGTTTGAAAGAAAGGCACATTTTCTTACGAGCATACCACTTGCGTTGCAAAATCTTCGTGCATTTTTACAACATAATAAAATGGGTATAGCAGTATCGGAGTTTGATAGAATACTTTCACTCATTGTTGAAAATGAAATTATTCATCGCTTTCAACCTATAAAAGCAACGGCAGATACAGCCCTTGTTGTTAACATAAAAAGCTTCTCTTTTTTAAAGAGTGGATACCCAAAAAACGTATCGGATAATGGTGGTGGTTTTGTGTTTGACTGCAGGGGTATTTTAAACCCTGGAAGAATAGAGGAACATAAAAAAGAAACTGGAAGAGACAAACCGGTACAGGATTATTTGGTTGATAAAACTCGCATGGAAGAATTTCTTGCAGGTGTTTTTAGTACGGTTGATATCTCTGTAGAAGATTATATAAAAAGAAATTTTGAAGTACTGGAAGTTAATTTTGGTTGTACCGGCGGGCAGCATAGGAGTGTGTATGCAGCAGATGCACTGGCTAGGCATTTAAAAAATAAGTACGGGGTAAAAACGGTAGTTAAACATGTTGAGCAAAACTTTAGCCCCTCTTAATCTCCCCTGAGGGGAGGAATAGCAGCCCCTCCTAACCTTCCCTGAGGGGAGGAATTACCATAGCGAGGAACCTGTACGCATTATATCTTTTATTTTCGAATCGACCTACTCCTTTTCCCTCCCCTCGGGAGGATAGGAAGGGATAATTAATTCTCTATCTTCGTATCAATCTTCTACATGTCCCTCCCCTCCGGGGAGGATAGGAGGGGCTCCTATTATGAAAGCAATGATACTCGCCGCAGGCCTCGGCACAAGGCTTAGACCATTTACAGAAAACCATCCAAAAGCTTTGCTACCTATAAATGGGAAATCTTTATTGCAAAGAAATATTGCTTATCTGCTTTCATTTGGTATAAATAATATTGTTGTGAATGTGCATCACTTTGCGGACCAGATCATAAATGCCATAAAAGAAAATAATGGCTGGGGTGCAAATATTATCATAAGTAATGAAAGCGATGAAGTACTAGAAACAGGCGGCGGTTTAAAAAAAGCAGCAGTTTATTTTGAAGATTCCACCGAGCCTTTTGTGTTAATGAATGCAGATATGCTTACAGATCTTGATCTTGCGGAGATGCAAAAATTGCATACACAATCGAATGTGTTGGCA
>JBBREY010000096.1:0-8838 GCA_038225275.1 Chitinophagales bacterium
TTTCAATTCTATTTGCAGTCACTATCACTACACCGTTGATGATTACTTTTCCATTACCATCAATTATTTTCCCAAAATGAATTGCCTTTGTTTGTGCAAATAAAAAAGAATGATGCAAAGAAAAAACAACAAGCAGGACTACATAAATTTTACGCATGAGTTTATTTTATTTGGTGGTTGTAAACTAATTTTTGGTTTTGTACCATGTTGTAAATTCAAGTAAAATCGATCTGGAAATAATACAATGGTAATAATATGAAATTTAAGATAAGAATTTTTAATGTTGCTAATTTACTGCGTGCAAGTGCTCCTAACACAGTGCTGTAGCCAATCGCACTAAGTTTCAGCAATGTATTAAAACTTAAAATTATTATTTAATTATTTTGGATAAATAATAAAATCTGCATGAACTTCTCGTCGAGGATTTTCTCCAATTTTTTTCAACGATTCGTTTAGCAGAAATAAATCAGCAACCTTTAATGGCAACACATGTTCATCAGGTTGATAGGTTGTGCCTGTAGGATAGTCTTTACCTGCAGTTTTTGTCATTTCTATGTGGTTACCCAAAATATAACTGACTTTATGAAGCTTTACAAAGTCGCATAAACGCTGGGTACTTAATGCAAAGGCTTTCCAATCATTTATATAAAGTCTTCCGGGGTAAAAACTATCTCCTGTCAATAATAGTTTTGTCCTTTCATCATAAGCCGCAACAGAGGCAATCTGGTGGCCGGGTATCGGAATAAATTCAATACCTCTTCCTCCTAAATCTAATTTACTATTTTCAAAAGGCCAGTTTTCGAATTTAAAAAAGTTCTTTACATCATCAATTTTTAAGCCTACGACGGTTGTATTTGGTTTGTTTTTAAATTGATTGTCTGCAGCTATATGGTCGCCATGAGAATGCGTGTGTGCAACTACCAATTCAACATGTGAATGTGTTTTCTTTTCCCATTCATCAAGCAACTTTTTTACAGTTTCATATAAAGGGAACTGCTTATCATCTTCTGTTGCACCGGTATCCATTAATAGCGCTTTTTTGCTCCCCATAAAAAGATACATAAATGGTGCCTCATAATTAACGCACTTGTTTTGCCTCATAACCCAAGTGCTGCTATTAAGTTCTAAAACCTGTATGCTGGGCTCTACATTATTTTTGCAATCTGCAGCCCCCTGTATCCAAACCGCCTTATCAATTTTTGTAACTCTTCCATCTAAAACTTTGCAGGAAACAAAAGTTGTTAAAAGAAAAAACAGTATAAAAAAGTAAGTCTTGTTCAGCATCGCACTTTCATTGGTTTTACTAAGAATTTAAAAATAATTCAGTTTTATTTAAGCTGATAAACAGGCATGCATTTATCAACACCCCACTATTTATAAAAACAAATTTAAAAATATCGCAACGCAAATTCGTGGCTAAAATTTGAATTTACGAAAACTAGATCACCACAAAACACAAACTCCGATAAGCTTTGCAACGATACAACATTTTGCAGTGGCTACCATTTGCATCCTATTTCTTTACTCCATTATATTCATTTATAGAGTGGAGTATTTTAGTAACCAAAAATTTTGTTGATGTATTCGGCATATTTGGTAGAATGTTCCATGCGGTGAATACTACCACCATGTCATACTCTGGAAAAATCATGGGAGTTTGCCCACCGAAGCCACTGCCACGCCAAACAATATCCGTACTATTCTTTCCATAATTATAAAGCCACCATTTGTAACCATAAGCCTGGTTTTCTGATAACCGTACGTACGGGATTACTGATTCACTTACATAATCTGTTCTAACCAGCTGTTGGTTTTCCCATTTCCCTTTTTCTAAATAGAGATAAAATATTTTGGCAAGATCCTTTTTATTGAGGTATAAACCGCCTTCGCTGTCTACAAGCCCCGAAGGTGACCTTTTCCAGTAATAATCTTGAATGCCCAATGGTTTAAAGAGATATTTTTGAGCATATTCCTCCAAGTCTTTACCGGTAGCAACCCGAAAAATATGCGCAAGAATTTGTGTAGCGCCACCATTGTAGTTAAATACTTTACCTGGTTCATCAGCCATAGGTTTATCTATCACATATTTTACCCAGTCGTAATTAGCTTCCATAATGCTACCATCGTTTCTAGGGTCTTCATACGGCAGTTCTTCATTCCATTTAAAACCCGCAGTCATTGTCAGCAAATGTTTGATGGTAATACTTCTTTTTCTGATATCAATATTTTGAACAGTAGATGTATCAAAGAATTTTAAAATTGGGGTGTTTAAATCAGGGAAGTCTTTACGGGTAATGGCAAGGCCAATGATAACTGATGTAATAGTTTTTGTAACAGACTGTAAAGTGTGCAGATCTGTATTGTGAAAATAAGGATGCCACCACGGATTAAAATAATTATAGGGCCCGCCGGGATCACCACTATTCAAGGCACTTTTTATAGCGACTTCTTTTTTATAAATATCTTCATAGTTATGTTTGTACGATTTGTCGAAAGCAACCATTCCATGTCGTATAACCAACATACCATCTACGTTGCCGTATTTTCCACTCGCTAATTCTTTGTCCAGCGCATTCAACGAATCTTTATTTAAACCCAATGCATTGGGTTGTGATGATGACCATGCCTTTGTGGGCCACTTAGTCTGCCCGAAAGATGAAACACCGAGGGCAAGAGCAAATAAAAACGCAGTAATCGATTTCATATATATGTTGGTTTAGGCAATAACAATTTTTGTACAGCAGTATTACAAAATGCAAAGGTGAATCACTCTGCTAAACATTTGTGTGCTGTTAAAATTGTTATCATTAATTTTTTTCGTCATTTTTAAATAAGCTTACGCATCTCTATCATGTGTTCAGCGAATCCAATTTTTTGATATGCTTTAACGGCTGACTTGTTGTGAAAATACACATCTAGTCTCAGTTCAGTAATTCCCTGAGCCTGTGCCCACACTTCAAGAAATTCTATAATTTTCCTGTTTATACTTTTACCACGATGCTCAGGTTCAACATACATAAAACCTAAATAGGCATGTTTTTCATGTTGTAAATACGGTTTCGATTTTTCAATTCGGGCATAACCGGAAGCAACTACCATGTTATTTAATTCTGCAACAGCCAATTCAACGTGCGATGCCGTAATCATTTCTTCAACATCGTAATATCTGATGTTCGCAGTTTTTAATGTGACATCAAAAGGTCTTTCAGCCTCAATAACGCCTTGCTCAAAACTTAACAGTATTTCTAAATCTTTTAAGGTAGCTGTTCGTACAATTACTTCATCCATTACACAGATATTTTAAATTGTAGACTTTCCATTCTAGCTTTTATTAAAACTTTCATCCACCAAAATAAATGTATGCAAATAAATATTATCACCTGCACAACATTCTTCAAAAATTACCTTAACAGGTATTCTGTTAAAGGCAAATGTGCAATTATAAAATGCAGTCTCGCATTATTAAAAAAACAATTCAGCATGAATTAAAAAATCAGATAGCAGGTTTTAAAAAACTTTTACCCCTGGTATTATATCAGCATTTTGAAAAGCTACATCAAATTGTTTCTTTATTATTTTGGCAGCTGCAGTTTTTTTCTGTTGCTTTAATGCCTGGTAAAAGCCATATAATGCCCAATGATTATTGGGATTCTCCCTTAAGTCTTCCTCAAAAACAACTGCAGCTTTTAATGCATTGCCAGATCGTAATAAAACTGTTCCCAAATATTCTCTTACGGGGAGTAACCAATCCTTTGGTTCGTTGTAAATCATTGCATCTTCCAATACCACCCCTTCATTCAATAAACTGATAGCTTTAGTTAGGTCATTTTGTTTTGCGGCTATAATCCCCTCCAATATTTTTACGCCCACTTTAGCTGCATCTGCAGGTGCATTGTAAGGTGCCAGTACCACCAACATATCAGGCGACTTCATCTTATCCTTTACAACTTGTAATTCACTTTCTGCGGCTGCAAAGTTGTTCTTTTCTGTAAAAGCCATTGCTCTTGCCCAATGCCATAATGTGGAAGCATAAACCTGTTGTTCGTTCACTATCGCATCATTTAAAATAACATCCCATTTACCAAAGCGAACATTATTAATAGTAGGGGTCATGAAAAGATATTGCATGTATGTGCCGCCGGGTGCAGGCATAGAAAGGTAATTTGTATCAACACTGTTGCGGGTTGCAATTGCCGATCTATTGCTGTAATTATAGTTGCCCTTCATCATGGCACAGTTGGTTTGCATGTGCAAATTATGTACAAGATATAGGCCTGCATTGTTTTGTACAGCAGGGTACAAGGCAAGGTAATTATCATAGCCTTTTACGCCCATCTCATTCACCTTAATGCCTTTTGCATACTCACCGTTACGAATGTAAATATGAGATGGCATGTGTATCATATGCGAAACACCCGGCATTAATTTACCAAGTTTATCTGCACTGGGCATAGCTCTTTTAGAATTTTTAGATGCCTCCACTGCGTGAATATAATAATGGTTGGCACCGGGATGATTGTTATTTATTTTAATTGCGCCTTCCAGTACTGACACTAATTCAACGGTCCATGGCTGTGCCTCCCCGTTGTGTTTCCAATAATCCCAAGGATGCTGTACCATAATTGCATCTGCATATAATGTACACACATCAGCATCTTGCCCAAACAAAATGAATGCGTTTTTCATGGCCTTTGCATATAGTTGATTGAGTGATCGTCTGCTTACAGAAGTGTCTGCTGTATATCTAAAAGCCATGGCGCCAATCAGCGCTTTTTCTTTTGGGCTACAATTTTTTTGCAAGGAGAGCGCTTTTTGTGCTGCAGTAAACGCATCAAACGAGGCTGTGTATTCAAAGTCGTTTATGTTGGGACCATAAGCCAATGCCTGTGCCCAATAGATCATAGCATTGCTATCATCAAAGCGTTCTGCTTTTTTAAAAGAAGCCATTGCTTCTATAATATGAAAAGCATAATATATATTGATGCCCTGGTTAAAATAAAAACGTGCACTATCCGCGGTCGTGTTGATGTTCCAACGATAATTACCCCAGCCTGGCAATACGCCAATGCCGTTGGCAAGGCTATCAGCATTAAGTATCGTCCAATCAGGAGAACATTGTATTACCGACAAGTGTTTATACACTTGATTTCTTGAAATAAGTTGAGAGCGTTCTTTTGTAATTGAATACCTAAAACCTGCTAGTAGGATTAGCGTAAAAAAGCATCCCGTAAAAAATATTTTGGAGCTCATAATAACTTTTTAAAAAATTAACCAAACACAGTCGTACTCCCGTTAAATGTAAGAAAAACTAATTATAATTTATTGTTATGTCTAGATAATTCACTGTAATACCTTAAGCTACTCTTTTACATTAAACTATTAAAATAGCTACCAACTCCTTGCTATGCAGATATATGCTATGGCGTAACTTAAAGCACGCATTCCTGCAAACACATTCTCGGTTTTTGATCTTATTGAAGCCCTACTTTATTTTGTCATCCCAAATTGAACGCTACGATATTATCACGGCTATAATCAAATTAGTAAGTATTGCAAATCGATACATGAAGCCTTCTAATTTTAGTATTTATTGCAAATAATGTTTAGTGCATTTACAGTAATCAATTAGGAATACTTTTTATATGAATCTAATTTTATATTCTAAAAATTAATTTTATGAAACAGGTCATTTTTGCTAGTATGAAAAAAATCATTCTTTTATTAATCTTTAATGTAGGCATCGTTGCCTTAAATACTTCCTACGGACTTGCCGCTCATTACCCAATAAACCCTGCGAGATCTTCGCTTGCATTAAGTTTTCGGGCAGGCGATCTGGTTAAGCTCTCACCAAAACAATTTTCCGAATTAACAGGAAAAAAAATGAATGTCTACGAGAGACTTTCTTTTAAAGCCATAAAATTGAAAATGAAGCATGATCTGAAGAAAAATCCGAACCTTACTTTGCAGGATTATTATCGCCATGTGGGTAAAAAGGGGCACGGCACGGGTTGGTTAATATTAATTGTAGTAGTATTTATTTTGCTGTTAATAGTTCTTTTTGCTGCCGGTTCAGTAAGAATTTCTTAATTCGTGAAAGTTTCCCCCCAAGTAAATTCCGGCTGCGAAGATTCAATATATTTGATTTTTGATTTTGTCGGTGAGCCAAAAAAGGTACCTCGGCAACTACCGGTGGGTTTTAATTCAACAAGAAAGGCGCAAAAAATAAATATTAAGAATTTACAGTTCTTTAACCCATAATCAGAACCGAAGCAAAACTAAATAGAAAATAACGACAAGAAGCTTCATTAAAAGCTACTACCTGATCTGAATTTAAATAAAGATTAAAAGCCTGTTCCGATATCATTCCGACATGTTACTACTAAACCCGTTGTTAAAGGTGAGATATTCTACTTAAATTAAAGGGGTCTTCTATCTTTGAACAATTTTAAAAACTCCTTATACGTCCATTCATTGCCTTTTTCAAAAAAATTATATACTTTGTCCCAATGGCTGCCTTGTCCCCAACCAACCATCGTTGAAATGATCTTTGTTTTTCCTTTTCCAACTTCAATAAATTGAATTATTTCTTGAAGACTTTTATCTTCATTCTTAGCTTCTATCGGAAAATTATCGTTGAGATTTACTTTTAGTGTTAGCATTTCATTTTCCAAGTAGTTAATAATATCCAATTGAATGGCTGATGTGTCGTCAGCTGTTTTGGTTTTGTCATAGTTAGTTCTAATCCAACCGCCAATTTTCATATTTGTTTTTATTACTGGTGCTATCCATTTTTCAAGACCCTTATCCGTTGTGAAAAGTTTCCAAACTTCAACCTTGTTAGTAGGCACTATTATAGAAAGTTGTAACGCTTTCTCACCAAATTTAGTAACATACGACGAGTTGATTACCTGTGCTTGTATTCCAAAAAAAGGAACAATAAACAAGCTCAATAAAAGGAAGGTTTTACAGATCTTCATATTTTTAATCTACTTATTTTCATTTTCCAAAACAGTTACATTTTTTCCAAGAGTTTTAAACTTAACTCCATTGTCTTGCAAAACAGTAATTGTAATATGTCCTGTTTTACTGGTATTAATATCTTTAACTGTACCCGATTTGCCTTTATGGGTTCCACCAGTTACTTTGCATTTGTCACCATCATTTAAATTAAATTGATAAGTTGATTTCATATTTCGATTATAAATGTTGGTCGTGTTTAATAAAGTCGCTGACAATCATTGCTGGCGTTTATGGCTTTGCGTTCTGTTGGGTGGTTGTTGTACTCATCGTGTCCAAAATACAATTGCAAAACAGAAGTAAAAGATAAGAACTAATGTTGAGCGATGTTTAATCTGCCCCGACAACTGCTCCCGTGTTGCTAATGATGAAGATTGCAACGTCAAGCCCCAATATTGCAAAACCCCATGTTAGCTGCTGCCATAATTTCAAATCGTCTTCGGCTATTCTGAAAATGCATCAAATGTTTGTCCATTGTAGCGATACAGTCCGCAGTTTCGTGTTCCAATCCAAATATTTCCTTTTCTGTCTTCAAGCATACTCCAAACATTATATTTACTTATTCCGTCATTGGTATTATAGTTTTTAAATGTCTTTCCATTGTAACGCCAAATTCCGCCTTCGTTTTCTACTGTTGAGAGTTTTTCTTCTCCATTGAACCAAATATCGCCTGCTTTATCTACTAAATATGGATTTCCAATTCCAACCTTTTCGGTAAATTTCGTAAAGTCTTTTCCATTGTAAATGAAGTTGCCGTTATTTCTGCCACCAAACCAAATAGTTTCATTTTTATCTTTCAGCATACACCTAATCCAACCATCTCCATTTGGCTTGGAACTCGTTATAGACTTTCCATCGAAACGTAAAACACCTTCTTGTGCTATTGCCCCTGAACCCATCCAAATTGTTCCGCTACTATCTTCTAAAAAACATTGTATCTCTTTAAGTTGAAGATTTTGATTGTTTGAAATGTCTTTGTTGTCTAAAAAGCGATTAAAATTGTTTCCGTCAAAACAATACAAATCTTGTGACGTTCCGAACCAAATTACTCCGCTTTTGTCTTGGAATAAACTCCAAACCAAATTTTTACCTGACTGTTGTATTGACGTTCCAAAACCATTTGAATTGGCAATTGTAAATGGAATTTTTGAAATAGTTTTTCCATCGAAACGGCTAACACCATCATCTGTGCCAAACCAAATCTTTCCTGATTTGTCTTCTATTATTGACCAAACTCGATTATTACTTAGTCCATCTTTTTCTGTGAATTGGGTAAATTCATTTCCGTCATATCGATAAACTCCTTCGCCTGTAGTCCCAAACCAAAGGTTGCCATCTTTGTCTTGCAGGCTACAATGTAAGTTTGTATGTTCTGTTGTGCCTAGGGTGTTCGTCAGCCTTTTATTTTTGCTTGTAAATGATACTTGTTCAATAACAGTTTTGTTTGTTTGTTTTGTCTTTGTCTGTCCATTACAAGATGTAAAAAATATAGATGCAAAAAATATAGAGAAGATTGGATTTATGAATTTTGTCATTTGTTACTTTATTGTCTGTTAGTATTGTTTGGTTGTTTCAATGTTGGAACTGTCTGTCCAATAAAATAACCGCTAACGAGAGTTTGTGAAAAAACTCCTGTCTTTCCCACCAAATATACACAGTAAGTAATTATATAAAATCCACAATGGTTTTTGCTGAATAATGTTATGCAGTATATAACAGGCAGCAGCCGCCATCAAACATTTTTCAGTACGCTCGAAGATCAGGTAAGTGCAGACAATGCCGTGAGGCTTATGGATGCATTTGTAGACAAACTTGATTTAA
>JBBREY010000097.1:0-8704 GCA_038225275.1 Chitinophagales bacterium
GATAGATAAAAGCAGTAAAGACATTAGTGGAGCAATTAAAAAAAATAAAGCTGCATATGAAAAGTTATTAATTATCTCCACATTATGCAATAATGCCGTAGGCAAAGAGGAAGAAGATAAGAAAAAATATTTGGGCGACCCCATTGAAATTGCATTATTGCAATTTGTAAATACAGGCAAAACAAAATCGGCAGATATAAACGCATCGTACCCCCGAATTGCAGAAGAACCATTTAATTCTGAAACAAAAATAATGGGCACTTTACATAAAAAAGATAGCGGCAACTTTGTAGCCGCAAAAGGTGCTGTAGAGGAATTAATAAAGAATTGTAATTCTTTTTATAATGGCGAAAATGTAAAGTCCTTAACTGAGGGTGACAAAAAAATATTCCTGCAGAAAGCAGAAGACATACAGGCACAGGGTTCAAAAGTATTGGCATTTGCATTTAAAGAAGCCGACAATATATCTTCCGATAATTTTATTTCTGACTTAACACTTGCAGGGCTTATCGGTTTTTTAGATCCTCCCCGAATGGAAGTGGTGGATGCGTTGCAATCATGCAGGGATGCAGGCATTAAGGTAATTATGATTACAGGAGACCATCCGGCAACGGCACTAAATATTGCTGAAAAAATAAAACTTTCAGAAAACGATAATGTTGTTTTAAATGGCAAAGAATTAGATACAAAATTGTCTGATGAAAAATTATTTGCAGCTACCATTTTTGCCAGGGTTACCCCAAAACAAAAATTAGATATGGTAAGCCTTTATCAAAAACAGGGCACTATTGTTGCCATGACGGGTGATGGAATAAACGACGCCCCAGCACTAAAAAAAGCAGACATTGGTATTGCAATGGGCATAAGAGGCACACAGGTAGCAAAAGAAACTGCAGCCATGGTTTTAAAAGATGATTCGTTTACATCCATAGTGGCAGCCATTATGCAAGGAAGGGTAATTTTTAAAAACATTAAAAACTTTTTAATGTATTTGCTTTCCTGCAACCTTAGCGAAATATTTATTGTGTTTTTTTATGGCTTATTAAATTTCCCTTTTTCAATTTTACCCTTACAAATACTCTTTCTTAATTTAGTTACAGATATTTTTCCGGCACTGGCATTAGGTCTTGGCACAGGCAATAAATTAATTATGAAAATCCCGCCACGAAATCCGCAGGAACCTATTATAATTAAAAGAGATTGGTTTACAATAAATGCTTATGCGCTGTTGTTAGCTTTGCCCACTATTTTAGTAACATGGTATTGTAGCTATTACTTAAAATACAATGAACAAATGTGTAACAATATTAGTTTCTTCAGTCTTGCTTTATCACAATTGTGGCATGTATTAAATCTATCATCTCGCAAAATTTCTTTCTATAACAATGAAATTTCCCGTAATAAATTTATTTGGGGTGCCTTAATATTATGTATTGCTATCATGGCTGTTTTCTATTTCGTTAGTCCGCTTAACAAATACTTAGGGCTTCAAATGCTAAATCTAAACACATGGTTAATTATAGCTGCTACCAGTATTTCTCCTGTAGTTTTAATTCAACTATTTAAAAGGGTTTTTGAAATTATTGATTAGAAGCAGAAATATTTTAAAAATTAAAATTTGAAACTGTTGTTCATGTGTGACTATTGTAAAAATCAATACCGAAATATTATTTTTTGGAAGATTTTATTTGTTAACCGATAACCGGGATGAAGAATAAGTGTTATCTAACCATTTTATAAATGAATAAACAAATATTAAAAGCTACCATACAGCAACTCTTTGCGGGCAACAAAGGATTGCTGGCAATGGATGAAAGCAACGGAACCTGCAACAAACGCTTTGCTGCAGCAGGTATTCCACAGACAGTTGAGATGCGACGTAAATATCGTGAGCTGATCGTTACAACGCCCGGTTTGAATGAAAGTATTGGCGGTGCTATTTTGTATGATGAAACTATCCGCCAGCTAACAAAAGATGGTATTCCTTTTACAGAAGTGTTGGTTAAGGATGGAATCATTCCGGGAATAAAAGTGGATTCGGGAGCTAAGTCAATGGCTGGCTTTCCGAATGAAAAAGTTACGGAAGGTTTGGATGGAATGCGTGAGCGTTTGAAGGAGTATAAAACAATGGGTGCACGCTTTGCGAAGTGGCGTGCTGCAATTACTATAGATGATGGGATTCCCAGCACAAATTGTATCGAGGCTAACATTCATGCATTAGCACGCTACGCTGCATTATGCCAGGAGGCAGATATTGTACCAGTTGTAGAACCTGAAGTTTTAATGAATGGTACCCATAGTTTAGAACGTTGTTATGAAACAACCGAGCAGGTTTTGAAAGCACTTTTTTATCAATTGTATAAATTTAGAATTGACCTGGAAGGAATGATTTTAAAACCGAATATGATAATTGCAGGTACGGAAAGCAAAATACAAAACAGCGTTGATGAAGTAGCCGAAGCTACCGTTAATTGTTTGCTTGCATCCGTTCCTGCGACTATGCCTGTAATTGCATTTTTATCGGGCGGTCAATCTCCTGAACTTGCGGCTGCTCATTTGAGTGCAATCAACAAAAATTTTAAGAAACATCTACCGTGGATAGTAACTTTTTCTTTCGCAAGAGCTATTCAGCAGCCTGCATTGGATATTTGGAAAGGTCAGGAATGTAATCTGGAAGAAGCACAAAAATTATTATACCACCGTGCTAAACTTGATGCTTCTGCACTTGCAGGAAATTATACTCCTGAGCCTGCAAAAGAAACATCAAAAGGTTAGCCACCAGTTATATTTTTTTCTTAATGCAATCGATAGTTATATAAGTTTGGCATAACTTAAAATTTTTTTGACAATAGTGTCACTCTTGTCCCCATATCAAAATCAATTTCATACCTTAGAGCATTTGCTTTTTGCCTTGCTTCTTTATCGGCACCAAAACAATCTCGGTATTGATAATTCATACATCAGAACGACTCCTCTCAGCAAGGTAACAAGGTCTCACTACAGGCAGGTTCAGCAAGCAAATGCGCCAGCCCTTTGTAGCAGCTGCTAATATGTGTTAAACTAATTCATCCTATCTTTACCACGATGATAAAAAGGATTTCCATAGCATTGCTTTTCTTTACTGCCTTCGCAGTAACAATAGCGCATGGTGTTATCCCCCATCATGATCACGAAGACGAAACAACTGCACAACATCATGATAAAAACCACCATGATGATGATAATGGGTTAGACAATTTGTTTTCACACTTTCAGCACTTATCGGTTGACGATCAATTTGCATCCATACAACAATTAATATCGCCTAAGCAAATAAACGTGCTGCAAACGGATATTTCTTTTACAACTTTTTATAACCTTTTTTTTACAAATACAGGGGTACCTGTGCCTATACTATCTCCCGATCATCCAAACATTTACACATCTTCGGGTATTGCTGCATTTTCTTTACGGGGTCCACCATTCTTTACTGCTTAAATAAATTAGTTTTTTAAACTAAATCTGCCGTGCAATTAACTTTTGCAGGGCTCATTCCATTTATATAATTACCAGTAATTACAACAGTTTCATGTTAAATAAGATCATCCAATTCAGTATAAAAAATAAATTGGCTATCGGGCTAATGGTGTTGGCTTTAATTGTTTGGGGTATCTACTCTGTAAAACAATTACCCATTGATGCCGTGCCGGATATTACCGATAATCAGGTACAAATTATTACTCAATCACCGAGCAATGGCGCAGAAGATATTGAACGCTTTGTTACCTTTCCTATTGAGCAAACGATGGCAACCATACCATCTATTGAAGAAGTTAGGTCTTTCAGCCGTTTTGGTTTGTCTATAGTAACCATTGTTTTTAAAGAGAATATTGATGTGTATTGGGCAAGGCAACAGGTAAGCGAAAGATTGGTGGAAGCATCAAAACAGATTCCCAATGGCTTAGGCACACCGCAGTTAGCACCGGTTACTACGGGCTTAGGCGAAATTTACCAATACGTTTTACATACCAAAAAAGGATACGAAGAAAAATACAACGTAACTGATTTGCGCACAATACAGGATTGGATTGTGAGACGTCAGTTGTTAGGAGTAGAAGGTATTGCCGATGTAAGCAGCTTTGGCGGTAACATAAAGCAATATGAAATTACTTTGAACACAGATAAGTTGCGTAGTATGAACATCAGCATTACAGATGTGTTCACTGCTTTGGAAAAAAACAACCAAAATACAGGCGGTGCATACATTGATAAAAAGCCAAACGCTTATTTTATACGAAGCGAAGGTTTGATTACCAGCATGGAAGACATTGAAAACATTGTTGTAAAAAAGAATGATAATAATATTCCTGTACTCATAAGAAATGTTGGAACAGTACAATTTGGTACAGCCACCCGATATGGAGCAATGACAAGAAATAATGATGGTGAAGTAGCAGGTGCAGTAGTGATGATGCTGAAAGGTGCCAACTCGTCTGCTGTTATTAATAAAGTAAAAGAACGAATTGCACAAATAGAAAAAACATTGCCTGAAGGGGTAACGATTGACCCTTATTTAGACAGAACCAAATTAGTTGATAACGCCATTGGCACAGTTACTAAAAATTTGGCTGAAGGGGCATTGATTGTAATATTTGTGTTGATGCTGATGTTGGGCAATATAAGAGCAGGTTTAATTGTAGCATCGGTTATACCATTGGCAATGTTGTTTGCCATTTCGCTGATGAATTTATTTGGTGTAAGTGGCAACCTGATGAGTTTGGGTGCAATTGATTTTGGTTTGATAATAGACGGTGCAATTATTATAGTAGAAGCAACCATGCATCATTTAGGATTGCGAAAAAGTCAGAACAAACTTACCCAGTATGAAATGGACGAAGAAGTATATCAGTCTGCCTCTAAAATACGTACAAGTGCAGCATTCGGCGAAATCATTATTTTAATTGTATACCTCCCAATTCTTGCATTGGTTGGTGTAGAAGGTAAAATGTTTAAACCAATGGCACAAACGGTTTCCTTCGCCATCTTAGGTGCATTTATACTTTCGCTCACTTATATCCCTATGATGAGTGCATTGTTTTTAAGCAAAAAAATAAGCCATAAAAAAACAATCTCTGATAAAATAATGGCTTTCTTCCAAAGCATTTATACACCTGCATTAAATGTTGTTTTAAAAGCAAAAGTATTGGTTGTAAGCATTGCCATTGGCTTATTGCTATTGAGTATCGTTGTATTTAATTTTTTAGGAGCAGAGTTTATACCGACATTGGAGGAAGGAGATTTTGCGGTAGAAACAAGGGTGCTAACAGGCAGCAGTATGACACAAACAATTGAAGCCGTACAACGTGGTGCGAAAGTATTGAAAGATAATTTTTCTGAAGTAAAAGAAGTAATTGGCAAAATAGGTTCATCAGAAATACCAACCGACCCAATGCCGGTAGAAGCGGCTGATATGATTGTGGTATTAAAAGATAAAAGCGAATGGACAAGTGCCAAAACAAGAGATGAATTGGCAGAGAAAATGAATGCAAAACTCATGGATAATATTGCAGGCGTTTCCTACAGTTTTCAGCAACCGATACAAATGCGGTTTAACGAATTAATGACAGGAGCAAAGCAGGATGTGGTAATAAAAATATTTGGAGAAGACTTAAACAAGCTCACCCGGTATGCAAAACAGGTTGGGGCAATTGCTAAAAAAACAGCAGGTGCAGAAGATGTGTATGTGGAAGAAGTAACCGGCTTACCACAAATAGTCATAAAATTTCAAAGAGATAAGATTGCACAGTTTGGTTTAAACATTGAGGACATAAACAAAGCAATCCGCACGGCTTTTGCAGGCGAAAGTGCAGGGTTGGTTTTTGAGGGAGAAAAAAGATTTGAATTAATTGTAAGATTAGAAAAAGAAAACCGCCAGAACTTAGAAGATATAAGAGGCTTGTTTGTAACGGCATCGAACGGCAATCAAATACCTCTAGAGCAATTGGCAGAAATTGATTTTGTAGAAGGACCAAACCAAATACAAAGAGACGATGCAAAACGAAGAATAATTGTTGGCTTCAATATTCGTGGCAGAGATGTAGCAAGTATTGTAAAAGAAATGCAGCAAAAAATTGACGCAGATGTAAAGTTTGATGCAGGGTATTATACTTCGTTTGGTGGACAATTTGAAAATTTAGAAGCAGCAAGGGCAAGGTTAAGTATTGCTTTACCGGTAGCATTGTTACTCATATTTGTATTACTGTTTTTTACATTCAATTCACTTAAACAATCAATATTAATTTTTACAGCAATTCCTTTATCTGCCATTGGTGGTGTGTTTGCCTTGTGGCTTAGGGGAATGCCATTCAGTATTTCGGCAGGCGTTGGTTTTATTGCATTGTTTGGTGTGGCAGTATTGAATGGTATTGTATTAATTGCAGAATTTAACCGATTAAAAAAAGAGGGTATGACTAACTTATCAGAAATAGTAAAACAGGGAACAACTATCAGGTTGCGACCAGTAATAACGACAGCATTGGTTGCATCATTAGGCTTTTTACCAATGGCATTGAGCCACGGCAGTGGTGCTGAAGTGCAAAAACCTTTAGCCACTGTTGTAATTGGCGGCTTACTTACCGCTACATTATTAACCTTATTGGTGTTGCCTATCTTATACATATGGTTTGAGAAAAAGAGAAGTAACAAAGTGACAGTTGCACCAATTGCAATGATGATTGGTTTATTACTTATAACCTCATTTGCAAATGCACAAACGCAGTCAATAAGTTTAGAACAGGCAATGCAACAGGCAGCACAAATCAATAAATTAGTTACAAAAGCCAAATTGGAAATCGATTTTCAAAAACAATATAAAAATTCATTGACCGAAATTCCAAAAACAAATATTGGTTTGCAATACGGGCAGTATAATAGCATTAACTCAACCGATAACCATTTTACCGTTTCGCAAACTATTCCCTTCCCTACAGTATTTGCAGCCAACAAAGCATTGGGTAATTCATTGGTAAAAGGAAGTGAACTGAAATTAGCGGTTACTAAAAATGAGTTAATGTATCAGGTAAAACAAGTGTACGGAACTTTGCAATACTTTTATGAACTTAAACAACTATTAATAAAGCAGGACAGCATTTACAAGGGCTTTGTAAAATCGGCAGCACTTCGTTATAAAACAGGCGAAGGAAATCTGTTAGCAAAAACAACCGCCGAAACTCAAAGCAACGAAGTGCAAAATTTGATGTTACAAAATAGCGCAGACATTCAAATATCTCTTTCGCAATTACAAACTTTGTTGGGCAGTAAAGAAAATATTTTTATAAGGGACACTATATTAATAGAAAATAGTTTTAAAGCAATGGCTGGTACAAATGTAATTAACTCAAATCCATATTTAATTTACCTGCAACAGCAAATAGATGTTGCAGCAAAGCAGAGGAGAGTTGAAGCAGCAAAATCTTTACCTGATTTAACGGCAGGATATTTTAATCAATCTTTAATTGGTTTTCAAAATGTAAATGGCACAGATAAATATTTTGATGGCAGCAAAAGGTTCCAGGGCGTTCAGGTTGGCGTGGGCATAGCTATTTTTAACAGTGCAGGCAAAGCAAAAGTAAGAGCAGCAGAAGTTAATAAACAAATTGCGGGTAATAATTACGAACTGAATCAAACTGCCATTCAAAGCCAATACCAACAAGCCGTTCAGGAATATTTGAAATCTAAAAACAGTTTGGAATATTATAAAACCTCTGCAATGCCTAATGCAGATCTAATACTTAAACAAACAATTGCTTCCTACAGCAAAGGCGAAATTGGTTATGCTGAATATTTGATGGGTATTAAAAATGCCATCAGTATAAAAGAAAATTATTTAAAAGCATTGCAACAGTATAACCAGAGCATCATCAACATAGAATATTTATCAGGCAAAAATTAATTCCAAACAAAAGAAATTATTACAATGAGATCAGTATATAAATTTTCAAACGTCTTTTTTGTATTTGCATTGCTTGCAGCATCTTGTAAAAGCAAAACCGAAGTCGTAAAAGAAGAAACACTTAAGCAAGAAACCAATGCAGTTGCATTTACAGCAGGGCAATACAAAACTGCAAACATTCAATTAGGCACTGTAGAATTAAAACAATTAAGTGGCACTATAAAGGTAAATGGTATGTTAGATGTACCACCACAAAATTTAGTAAGCATATCTGCACCCACAAGCGGTTACATAAAATCTACATCAATGTTGCAGGGCATGTATGTAAAGCAAGGTCAAACAGTAGCCACATTAAGCAATCCTGAACTACTTACACTGCAACAGGATTTGGTTGAAGCAAGAGGGCAGTTACAGGAAAATAAAAGCCAGTTGCAATATTTAGAATTGGATCTGCAAAGGCAAAAAGAATTACAGGATGAAGACATAAATGCAAAAAAAGCCTACCAAAAAGCCAGCAGCGAACGCAATGCCATGAACGGAAAAATAAGTGGTTTAAATGGTACTATTGGTGCTACAAGCGCAAGGTTAAAAGCAATAGGAATAAACCCCTCATCTATTACTAACTCAAATTTCATCTCAGCAATCAGTATCCATACACCTATCAGTGGTTATATTACACAGGTGCATACAAACATTGGTGCGTACGTAAACCCAACTGATGAATTGTTCAGGATTGTTGATACCAAACACCTCCATGCTGAATTAACGGTATTT
>JBBREY010000098.1:0-8558 GCA_038225275.1 Chitinophagales bacterium
TGTCCTTCCTTTATTAAATCCGTAATATTGCCACAACCCACAATAGCAGGCACTCCTAGCTCCCTTGCAACAATAGCAGCATGGCATGTTCTACCTCCTTTATTTGTTATGATTGCTGATGCTTTTTTCATGATTGGTTCCCAGTCAGGATCAGTCATGTCTGTAACCAATACAGAGCCTGCTACAAATTCATGCCCTTCGCTTACACGTTTATCCAAGGAGTATAAAATGGTTGCTTTTCCTGCACCAATTTTATCGCCGACAGCAATGCCTTTTGCTATTAATTTTTCGTGACGATTTTGGTCTTCAATTCTATATTCTGTAATGTTGTTGTGGTCTTTTTGTGAGTGTATAGTCTCAGGCCGTGCCTGCACAATAAACAATTCTTTTGATAATCCGTCTATTGCCCACTCCACATCCATCGGCGTCCACTTTTCTTTTATTTTGGTGTAATAATCCTCAATGATGGCAATCCATTTGGCCAGCTTAATAATGGTTTCATCTTTTAAGCAAAAACGATTTCTAAATGCGTTTTCTGTTGGGATGATTTTTACTCTCTCATCGCCACCCTCCCCATAAATCATCATCTTGTCTTTATTGCCCATTTTCTTTTCGATGATGGAACTAAAGCCTTCTTTTACCAAGGGTTTAAAAACAATGTATTCATCAGGAGAAACTGCGCCCTGTACAATCATTTCGCCTAAACCGTAAGATGCATTAATAACCACGGCATCTTTAAAACCACTTTCAGTATCGATAGAAAATGCTACCCCAGATGCGCCTAAATCGCTTCGTACCATTTTTTGTATACAAACAGACAATGCCAGTTGAAAATGATCGTAGCCAAAACTCTGGCGGTAACTAATTGCCCTATCGGTAAACAATGATGCAAAGCAATTCCGCACGCAATCAATCAACGTTCCCGGACCTCTAACATTTAAAAAAGTTTCCTGTTGCCCTGCAAAAGAAGCATCGGGTAAATCTTCTGCTGTTGCGCTACTGCGCACTGCAACATCTGTAAATTCCTGATCGTATAATTGAGATATTCTTTTGTAAGATTCTATAATTTCTTCGCTTACTTCTTTGGGGAAACGGCCGTTTAAAATAAGCTGGCGAACCTGCATGCCACCACGACGTAAAGACTCAATGTTATCGTAGTCAATCGCATCTACAATTTCATTGATGCTTTCTTGGAGGTTATTAAACTTTACAAACTCGTAATAACCATCAACGGTAATAACAAACCCATCGGGAATGTTAACACCAAGCGCAGTAAGGTTTTGAAGCATTTCGCCAAGGGAAGCATTTTTGCCACCAACAAGTGAAATATCATTGATGCCAACACTTTTAAGCGGTAGAGTATAAGTCATAAAGCAATCGTTTTCGTTAGGGGTGTAAATTAAACAATCCTTTATTTTAATGAAATTTAATAGTCTCGAGTTTTGGAAAATTATGAGCATGTTAGTTTAATAGTAAATAGTGACAGCTAACATTTCATTAATGTATGTTTTAACATCCAGCTATATCAATAAAAAAGTTAAGCAACTATTTTTTTCAACTAGGTGTATCGTCTAAAAAATTTTAAACAACACCTGCTTTATTTTTGAAAGGCTACAGAAAAAAATTTCTTTTAATTTAATATGCAATTGATAAAATTTGAAATTTCCAAAAGAGATAAAACTGAATAAGTTTTCAGTTAAACCGATATTAAATTTTTAAAAATACTTATATTTAATTTTATCTGCCAACGATTCGCACCTATGAGAGCCTTTTTGTTTTGTCTTTGTATATGTTGTTTTAATAAAAATTCGTTTTGCCAAAAACAATGGAGTAATTGGTATTATGATGGTCGTAATCTCATTACTTTTAAAAATGGCAACCCTGAAAATGTAACAAATTTTATTGCCAATCCTCCCCCGATTCCACCATATAGTAATATTTATCATTTTTCTTATTGGGGTAAACAAGGCATTTCTTACTCAGATCCAACAACTGGCGAAATGAAATTTATTATTTCAAATGGACTTGGTTATGGTACTGACTATAACAATTTTCCAAATCAAGAATTTATTAAAGCCTGCCTTCCTGATCAACAGTCTTATCATATTATTCCCTTTGCTGATAATCCTGACAAATTTTATGTGTTACAATTTCAAAGTTCAGTAGCAGCTTTGCTTGCACAGGAAACAGGTTTGCAGGTGCGTTGTCCAAATGGAATTGGTCTTGGATATTCTATTGTAGATTTAAAATTAAACGGAGGCTTAGGAGATGTTTTTTCTATAAATAATGGAATTACCGGTGGCTTAACCGAGCAAATTACTTTAGTAAAACATTCAAATGGAAAAGATGTTTGGGTAATTGTGCATCCTTATAACACGGCTCAATACAATGCTTACCTGGTAACATCCACAGGCATACTGGCGCCTGTTGTAACAAACATAGGAGTATTAATAAATGGCGGTTCAAAAACAGCCTGGGGAACTTTAACGGCAAGCCACGATGGACGCCTTCTTGCAGGCTGCAGAAGCATAACCCCAGAAACTGGAAGTGAGAGCGATATCGAATTATTTGACTTCAATAATGCCACCGGAGTTTTATCTAATTATAAAAGTATGCCATCACAAGGGCATGTACTTAAAATGTGTTTCTCACCTGATAACACAAAATTATACGCAATGGGCTTTGATGAAAATTACCGTTCAAGTATCGTTAACCAGTGGGATTTTAACCAAGCTGATGTAGCAATGTCAAGAACAAAAGTTGCATCAGTTTTAGGTGGAAGCATTTGGGATATGCAGTTAGCACCTAATGGAAAGATTTATCTTAATCTTTACAGAGAGTATAATGTAAATGGAGTTGACTACAGTTATTTGCCTTCTTTTGAGTGCCCTAACCTCCCTCAGTATGCTAGTAATTTCAAGTTAAAAGGTTTTCAAATTCCTTATGCAGCAGCATTTCCTCCACTAATAAATGATTTTATAAATGAACCTCCGGTTACACCCACGCCTTCTTTTAGTATAGGAGACGATACTACAATATGCTTTGGTTCGCTAACATTAGCTGCTCCTACAGGCTGGCAGAGCTACCGCTGGAATACAGGAGAAACTACAAAAAATATAACTATAACCAACCCCGGAACTTATTACGTATTAACAGGGAATACCGGTTTTTCTTGCCCTGAAGCCTATGGCTTTATTGAAGTAGCTGATGCTGCAATTAAATTAGAACTTGGCAAAGATACCTTTCTATGCCCCAACACACCTTACTTCTTGCATGTTCCAGATGAATACACAAATATTTCTTGGAACAACGGAAGCAACACAAGAGATTCAATTTTATACACAAGCTCTACAATAATCATCACCGCAAAAGATAAAAATGGCTGTTCAACTGGCGATACTTTATTAGTGGGCCGAAAATATTATCCTTTGGCAAATTTTGGTAATGACACAACGCTGTGTGGTAACGAAACACTCTTACTAAAACTTGAGCCAAATAAAAATCCTTTTACAACATCTGATTACATATGGCAGGACAATTCAAAATTAGATACATTTCGTGTGAGCAAGCCGGGAACATACTTTGGTACCGTAACATTTCAAGGTTGTACGGCGAGCGATACTATAAGCATTCAATATTTAAGTGGTGAAAACTTTACTCTTGGGCGGGATACTTCATTATGTTCCGGCGACACGCTTTTACTTACAGCACCTATTAATAATTCAACTTATTTATGGAACACAGGTGAAAATACAAAATCTATAAAAGTTTTTAAATCGGGAATTTATAACGTACGGGTTTCAAACGGTATTTGTACATCAAGGGATACAATTGAGGTATCTTTTTTAGATAGGCCAGCTTTTTCTCTGGGTAATGACACTGTGCTATGCAAATTAAAAACCCTTCAGCTTCAGCCTTCATTAATAGGAGGGAATTTTTTATGGCAAGACGGGAGTACTAAACCGCAGATTATTGTAAATACGGCAGGATTATATTCGTTAAAGTATACACTCAATGGTTGTTCGTATGCTGATAGTATTTTAGTTGCTTATAAAAATAATCCATTGGTAGAGCTGGGAATCGATACCAGCTTTTGCACAGGACAGCAATTATTTTTAAAGCCAAATAAAGATGATATAAAAGGCTTTTTGTGGCAGGACAAATCAACGCAATCTGAATATAGGGTTACAGTAAGTGGTACCTACTTTGTTACGGCTACCGCATTTAATGGTTGCTCAACTAGTGATACAGTAAAAATTAAAGTGAATGCCCCACCTGTATTTAATTTGGGCAATGATACTGCTGTGTGTGCAAACAAGATTATCACACTATCAGTAAATTTGCCGCAGGCACAATTATTATGGAACAATGGTAGCACTACAGATAAAATTTTGGTAACACAACCGGGTACTTATTGTTTAAAAGCAACACAAGATGGTTGCAGTTTTAATGACAGTATTATTGTAAATTTTAAAGCCATTCCTGTTTTAAATCTTGGTGCAGATACTACTTTGTGCGATAAGACAATTTTAAAATTATACCCCAATGCTATAGATGTAAAATATATGTGGCAAGATGGAAGTACCCAAAATTATTTTAATGTAAAAACGCCGGGTGTATATTATGTAACATTAGAAAACCCGGGCGGGTGTACTATTTCAGATTCAATTAATGTAAGCTATTTGCAAGCACCGATTTTAACTTTATTAAAGGATACTTTGATATGCCCAAGACAAACTATTACGCTAATGCCTTCAGTAAATACTCCTGTAAAATATTTATGGCAAGATGGAAGTAAGCTCCCTTTTCTAAATATCAAAGACACCGGTAATTTTCAACTTACAGTTGAAAACGTTTGTGGAACAGCAAAGCGTTCAATTAAAGTAAGGAAAGGAATTTGTCAGTTGTTTATACCAAACAGCTTTTCACCAAACAACGATAATCTAAACGATGTTTTTAGAATTAAATATCCTTTTATTGTAAGGTCGTATCATATGAATATTTACAACCGATTTGGTCAACAATTATTTTCAACGAAGGATATTTCAGTCGGATGGGATGGACGTTTTAAAGGCTTGCCCCAGTTAGGTGGTGCTTATGTTTGGCAAATATCTTTTATTGATACAGACGGTAGCAGCAAAACACTTCAGGGTACAGTTATGTTAATTCGCTAAAGTTTTATAAAGAGTTTGAAGTGCAAATTTTAACAATGGAAAAAATATAGATCCAAATTAAACATTACAAATTTTAAAGGTGCTAAATCTCCAAAGTTCAATATTTATAACTCTTGCACGCAGTTTCGTGAAAATAAGCTTTCTTAACTTCTGCTATTCTTACAAACAAAATGTATTTAACTTTTATCATTGAAATTACTTTTCGGCAGTGTTTTGGCTTCGGCCTGAAATTGCTGAGAAGTAAAGCTTAACAATTTTACTTTGCCTAGAATTTCATCGAACAATTCTTTAATCCATCCATTAAAGCTGTTCTGCTTAAAGATTAATTTGCCTCTCTTAAAAAAACAAATTGTGCAAACTTCATATCTGAAGCTGTAGTTTCTACGAATGGATATTTTAATTGCGTCAATTGGAAAATGCAAATTGTCAGATTCTCTGTTAAAAAACAATGTCTTAATTATAATTGTGTTGGAATTTTTATTTAAAACAACACCATATAAAAGTTTATTGTTACTGCAGAAACAAAAAAGAAATGAAATCGCTAAGCAAATAAAGTAGGACATCATTAGACTACCACTAAAATCTCTCAAAACGAATATCTCAAAAAATACTGCAGATAAAAGAAACAAATATTTACTAAAACTTCTAATTAATCGAACATGAAAAAATTTGTTTTATAATCTAGATAACTTTCAATTATTTCCATTCTTAATTGTTTAGAGTTTTTTCCAAAGTCTTATGCTCCTGACAAATCACCTAAAAATCTTCCCGTCAATAAAAGCTACATAGCTATTCAAATGGCCAAGGGCTGCGGCGGAGGGAGCGATGTGTGCCGCTCCTTAGCGGCATACGGTACAGCGACTAAGGCCGAACAAATATTGCAAAGGGCTGCAAAAATTTACAGCCCCAAATTCCTCTTACTTACTCATCATGGCGCCTATTACATTATCGTATTTGTTTTTCCATGAGCTAATATCACCCCAGTTTTTATCGCCCATTTTTATGTATCCTACTGATACACTACCGAGTTTTGTATAAGGAACGGCTGCGGTTTTTAGGGAAAGGAGGAGGCTTTCTTCGGTGGCGGCATTTACCGAAACCACTACCCTGCTTTGGGCTTCGCCAAACCAAAAGGCATCGCTGCGGATGGTATCGTCTTTTTGTGCCACATCAAACCCAAGGTTGTTCGTAAATGCACTTTCCAGCAGGGTTACAAAAAGGCCGCCTTCGCTTACATCGTGTGCAGATGCAATGGCTTTTTCTTTTATTAACCCTGCCACGGCTGTCTGCATATTGTATTCTTCATCCAAATCAAAATGCGGGCAAGGGCTAAATTCTTCGCCTATTATTTTGTGCAAATATTCTGATGAGTTGATATCATTTTGGCTTTGCCCAATGAGGTAAATAGCATCGCCTTCCTGCTTAAAGTTCATTGTCATTTTATCATCTACACTTTGCAGCAAACCTACCATACCAATAGTGGGCGTTGGGTACACAGGCCCATCCGGACTCTGATTATAAAAACTAACATTGCCTCCTGTAACGGGTGTATTAAACTTTAGACAGGCTTCTCCCATTCCTTTTATAGCGTTGGAAAACTGCCAGTATACTTCAGGATCGTAAGGGTTACCAAAATTGAGACAATTGGTAACGCCCAAAGGCTCGCCACCACTGCATACAATATTGCGGGCTGCTTCTGCAACGGCAATCATAGCGCCTTTGTAAGGATCTGCATATACATAGCGGCTGTTGCAATCTGTAGTGAGTGCAAGTGCTTTGTTGGTTGGTTTTGCAATTACTATGGCAGCATCGCTAACACCGTTTGTGCTTGTATTGCCTGCGCCTACCATGCTATCATATTGCTCATATATCCACCGCTTACTGGCAATGTTTGGTATGGCAATAATTTTTTCTGCAATGTCTCTCAGGCTTTCCGGCTCAGGAATTTCTTCTATATCAAAATCGTTTATGAGTTGTATGTACGCAGGTTCTTTTACATCTCTTGTGTATTGTGGTGCGCCGCCACCAAGTACCAATTCATCTGCAGGCAAGACAGCTTCCAACACGCCATTCATAAAAAACTGCAACATGCCATCGTTGGTTACTTCGCCAATTTCGCTGCAGGGTAAATCCCACTTTTCAAAAATATCCAACACTGCTTTTTCTTTTCCTTTTTGCACCACGAGCAACATTCGTTCCTGGCTTTCGCTAAGCAATAATTCCCAGGCTTTCATGTCGTGCTGGCGGGTTGGTACTTTTTCTAAATCTATCCGCATACCGGCTTTGCCCTTTGCGCTCATTTCTGCAGTGGAGCATATAATGCCCGCTGCGCCCATATCCTGCATGCCTACTACTGCGCCGGTTTGTATAACTTCCAAACAAGCTTCTAATAATTTTTTCTCCTGAAACGGGTCACCGACCTGTACCGCGGGTAAATCCTGTACACTATCTGCAGTAATTTCTGCACTTGCAAAAGATGCTCCGCCAATACCATCTTTACCTGTTGCACTTCCTACAAAAAATACGGGATTACCCTCACCTTCTGCAGGGGCAGAAACGGTTTCGCCATTTTTTAAAATACCAACACTCATGGCATTTACGAGTGGATTGGTGTGGTAACAATCTTCAAAATATATTTCGCCGCCAACTGTTGGTACACCAAAACAGTTTCCATAATGACCAATACCTTTTACAACACCTGCCAGTAAATGCTGCGTTTTGGCATCGTTTAAATTACCAAAGCGCAAAGAATTTAAAGATGCAATAGGTCTTGCACCCATGGTAAATATATCTCTGTTTATGCCGCCTACACCGGTTGCCGCTCCTTGAAAAGGTTCAATTGCGCTTGGGTGATTGTGGCTTTCTATTTTAAAAACAACACCGTAACCATCGCCAATATCCATGAGGCCTGCATTTTCGTCGCCGGCTTTCACAAGCATTTTAGCACCATCTCTAGGCAATGTTTTTAATACCTTGATGGAGTTTTTATAACTGCAATGCTCGCTCCACATACCACTAAATGCGCATAGCTCTGTAAAGTTTGGTGTGCGACCAAGCTTTTCAATAATGAGTTTAAATTCTTCAGGAGTTATTCTTAATTGTTCTGCGGTTTGTACGGTTATTTCCATAAAATATATTGAGGAAAGTGTTTTAAGATTTGTGCAAATTTACAGACCTACTTTGTTTATGGCTAATAAATAAAAATCAATATTTTAACTATCTTCCCACAACATAAAAAAATACCATTGCCTGCTGTATTGTTTATTTTCCATTTTTTGTTGTTAGGATATTGGCTCACACGAATGAAGGTGGTGAAGGGCGGTGGAATCAAACTTCCAATAGTTTTATTACTTTTTACAATAAAAGTTTTAGCTGGTATTGCGG
>JBBREY010000099.1:0-8367 GCA_038225275.1 Chitinophagales bacterium
GATTTTAAGAAATATTATATACTCTCTGCAACTCCCGAGGAAGTATTTGCAGCACTTACCAATCCCGCTACTATTCAATTGTGGAGTGGCGACCCCGCAATAATGAGTACCGAACCGGGCAGCGAATTTTCTTTATGGGAAGGAAATATCGAGGGTAAAAATCTCGAGTTTGAAAAAGATAAAAAGATAGTACAGCAATGGTACTTTGGCGATCAGGAAGTAGAATCGATCGTTACCATGAAATTATTTGCTGATAGGAATAAAACTTCTTTGGAATTGCGTCACACAAATATTCCTGACGACGATTATGAAAACATTGTCGATGGCTGGGACAATGTTTATTTAGGAAGCTTGATAGAATTTTACGAAGAATAAAATATGGAGATTCTTGTAAGAAAAGAGGAACAATTTCAGCTGTTCCTTTTTTATGTTTTCTATTTAATTGTCAGGGCAAATAATTTTTCATTTCCTAAAAATCCCTCCAGCTCATCCCCAACAGAGCATTCGCCCACCCCCGCAGGTGTACCAGTATAAATAAGGTCTCCAATATTTAAAGAAAAATAATTAGAAATATGAGAAATAATGCTGTCAAAGCCGAAGATCATATCGTCAGAATTGCCTGACTGTACTAATTCTCCATTCATTTTTAAAGAAAACTTTATCCCATTTTTTTTGAATCCGGGTTTTATATCAATTAGTTTTCCTAGTATGGCTGAGTTATCAAACGCCTTTGCCTTTTCCCAGGGCAAACCTCTTTTCTTGTGGTCGTCCTGTATATCTCGGGCTGTAAAATCTATACCAACCGAAATAGCATTGTAATATTGTGGTGCTTGCTGTTCAGTAATAAATTTCCCATTTTTACAAACACGTAAAACCAATTCACATTCGTAATGTAACTCATTTGTAAACTCAGGGTAGTAAAAAGGTGCATGACCTTGTAGCAGTGCATTTTTTGGTTTCATAAAAATAACAGGTTCGTCAGGAATTTCATTCCCCAACTCCTTAGCATGCTCAGCATAATTTCTCCCTATACAAATTATCTTCATCTAAATTTCATTAATATTTGAACGAAAATACTATAAAACATTGAAGTAAAATTTAATACAAATATTAATTTTTTTATTTAAAAAATAATTGTATTACAAATATTCATCGTTCTTTCTGCACCAATCGATGCAAAATTCTCAATTACTTCAACACTTCCCGTAATTTTTTTCTTTACTGTTTCAATTTCTTCTTTGTGCCATTTACTCAATACAAAATCGGCCTGCATTCCTTTTGGAAAAATATTTCCTATCCCAAAACGAAGTTTTGGGTAAGCGTCCGTTCCTAAAATTGCCTGAATATCCTTCAAACCATTATGCCCGGCATGAGTGCCGGCTGCTCGTAATCTTAACTTATCAATTGGCAAAGCAAGATCATCAACAACTGTTAATGTGTTTTCCAATGACACCTTTTCTTTCTCCATCCAGTATTTAAAAGCCCTGCCGCTTAAATTCATAAAAGTAGTTGGACAAACACAAACAAATATTTTCCCCTTCCATTTTACCTCAGCAGTATAGGCAAGTCTGCTGTCTTTAAAAATACCGCCATGCTTCATTGCAAAAGCATGCACTACATCAAACCCAATATTGTGGCGGGTATTGGCGTATTCATTTCCCGGGTTACCAAGGCCAACAATTAAAAATTTAGACATCTTTATTTTGTGTGTTCAATTATTAGTTTTGTTTTGGGGCTCTGAAGTTTTGAGCAATAATCAACATTTGTTAGGGCTGTCCGTAGTACTCCTCGTTGCGCTTCGCTGCACTGTGGGGTACTACTTCCCATCCCTAAGCCTTTCAACATTATATCATTTTCCAACTTATATTATGTCATATCTTTTGTCTGTATCACTGCTCCGCACGTCTCCATGGGCTGCGCCTATGGTTACTCATAGGTAGTCCCCCTTCGGGATTTGCTGTAATCTACAAGGCTATCTCCCAATCAATCTTCAAGTCATCGCTCTCCTCGGGAGAGGGAACGAGGGTGAGACTACCCCATCTCATTCAAATACATCTGCAAATCGGCATCGGTTTTTATCAACACATCTCTCACTTTACTTCCTTGATTAGGACCAACAATTCCGGCTGCTTCCAACTGATCCATCAATCTGCCTGCACGATTATAACCCAATTTCATTCTGCGTTGTAATAAAGAAGTACTCCCACTTTGGCTTGTTACAATTAATCTTGCGGCATCTTCAAACAAAGCATCTTTATTATTTACGTCAAAATCCTTAGCGTCCATTTCTTTTTCATCAACATATTCAGGCAATAAAAAAGCATCAGCGTATCCTCTTTGCTCACCAATAAAATCAACAATTTTATCCACTTCCGGCGTATCAACAAACGCACATTGCAACCTCACTAATTCGCCATTATAACTGATCAACATATCGCCTTTTCCAATTAATTGTTCTGCTCCGCCAATATCTAAAATGGTACGACTATCAATTTTACTACTCACTTTAAATGCAATACGTGCCGGGAAGTTTGCTTTGATTGTACCAGTAATAATATTTACAGAAGGACGCTGTGTTGCAATAATTAAATGTATACCAATTGCCCTTGCAAGCTGCGCCAATCGTGCAATTGGCATTTCCACCTCTTTGCCTGCTGTCATTATTAAATCCGCAAACTCATCAACCACCAACACAATAAATGGAAGAAAATCATGACCCTTTTCAGGATTCAATTTTCTTGCAACAAATTTTTCGTTGTACTCTCTAATATTTCTGCAACCTGCTTCTTTTAAAAGATCATAGCGGTTGTCCATCTCAATACAAAGTGCATTTAATGTATGGACAACTTTTTTTGTATCTGTAATAATTGAATCTTCTTCACCAGGCAGTTTTGCAAGAAAATGTTTTTCAATCTTTTTGTAAATACTGAGCTCCACTTTTTTCGGATCTACCAGCACAAACTTCAATTGTGATGGATGTTTTTTATACAACAGCGAAACAAGTATGGCATTTAATCCAACAGATTTACCTTGCCCTGTTGCACCTGCCATTAGCAAATGTGGCATAGCTGCGAGGTCTACAATAAAATTTGTATTATCAATTCTTTTACCAATGGCAATGGGCAAAGCAAACGTACTTTTTTGAAACTTATCATCTACCAGCAATGTCTTCATACTCACCATTGTCTTACGGGTATTTGGTACTTCAATACCAATGGTTCCTTTGCCGGGTATCGGCGCAATAATACGGATACCCAATGCAGCAAGGCTTAACGCAATATCATCTTCCAGGTTTTTAATGCGTGAAATTCTTACACCCGCAGCAGGAATAATTTCATACAACGTAACGGTTGGTCCTACTGTTGCAGATATTTTTTGTATTTCAATATCATAATTTTTAAGCGTAGAAATAATCTGGTTCTTATTATTTTCCAGCTCCTGCGGATCTTGAATTACTTTTTCACTACCGTGGTTTTCCAGCAATTCCACAGACGGATATTTATAATCACGTAGATCTAAGATTGGATCGTACGGAATCATTTTATTTACATCTGCTGCTGTTTTTGGCTGCGGGATTTCTTCCTCAATTACATCAGGAACTGTTTTTACTTCCAGCTCAAGATTACTACCAACTATTTTTTTCGATGCCCCTTGAAAGGTTTCAGCATCATCAATATTATTTGTAACAAGTTCAGGTTGTTTTTTTTGCGGAAGTACAACTGTATTTACAATTCTCGCCCCTCGTTTTTGTTCCTCTTCTTCCTTCTCTGATAATGATAAATCATGGTCAAATTGTGGACTTTGATCAGGTATATTTAGTACGCCTGCATTGTTGCCAAGCATGTTTCCTGAAGCCACAGTTTGATTTTGTACATCATCATTTTCATCAATTAAATTTTCTTCGGCTTCTTTTGTATTTGTAATGTCCGTATCAACAAGTTCTTGTGCACTTCTATTATTTATTTTAAACGATGGATTAAAGCGCCAGATGATATATGCAAAAAATGCAATCGCAATAAATCCTATTGTGCCAATTTTGCCGATTGCATTGTATAGATAATCCCTACACATATCTCCTACAGCCCCGCCCCACGCAAAATCGTTTCCCTGCATAATAACTGCAGCAGTTATACTCAATATCGGAAGCCCAACTATTAAATATTTTATATTTCTAAAAACCGAAAAAACTTTTTTACCAAAAAACAGATTTACACCTATAATAAAGAAGAAAGTACAAATTAAATAAGAGGCAACACCAAAGCCTTTGTAAATTAAAAAATGAGAAATGAAAGCACCAAAAGTTCCCATCAAATTGGCCACCTTGGTATCAGTGCCTGCAAGGAGTTTATAGCCTTCTTTAAAAACCTTGTCCTGATCTTCATCCCATGTAAATAAATAAGAGGTAAATGCTACAAAGAAAAGAATGGCGAGCAACAAACAAAAACTTCCTGCAATTTTATGGGTGCGTTCATCTTTAAGCAGTTCCTTTACCTCAACAGTCTCTTCTTTTTCCTGCTTCAATGCATCAGCAGCTTTGGTATTTTTTTTTATGGATTTTATTTTTTCCGCCATGGCGATAAAGATAATAAAAAACGTTGCGAAGCAAGGTAAAAATTGAATTAAATTATCACTCTGTTTGTGCATTTGCCATCGTGGTAAATTGAAATTATTTAGCTGCTCTTTTTAGCAACGTAAAAACTTCTTAAAATTAAACTCCATCCGAGTATAAAGCAAGTACCACCAAAAGGTGTGACAGCACCTAACCAATTCATATTTTCGTTGCCAATTGCTTTAAAATAAGTAAGCAAATAAAGCGAGCCGCTAAATAAAATGATACCTGCTAAAAATATATTCCCTGCCCATATCATCGATTTTACAGGGAATTCTTTGTAAATAATACCTACAAGCAAAATAGCAAACACATGATACATCTGGTACCTAACGCCGGTTTCAAAAACAGCAAGCGTTTCAGTATTTACCCTATTTTTAATAGCATGTGCGGCAAATGCACCAAATATTACAGTTAGCGCACCTAAAAGAGAACCGACTTTTAAAAAATGTTTATTCATTTATTTTCAGCGTTAATTATTTTGAAATTGTGCTTATATATTTTTTAACAAATACAAATCCATCTTCATTTAATTGGTGGCTAGGTAAAATGACTTGGCTTTCATTGTAGTGGGAAATTCGGGCAGCTAATTTATTTTTAATAAAAGATTGAATGCCTCCTTCATCTTGTTCAATGATGAGAGGTCTAACTTTTTTATCATTCCTTAAATGTTTATAAATATTTTCTTCCGTTTCGTTTAAAAAAACGGTTGTTCCATTTTTATTCATCCACTGCATATTATCGAAATAGCAAGCTGTGCCACCACCGCAGGCTATGATTGCATTTTCAAGCTTATCAGTATTCCGCAAGGCCGCTGCTTCTTTTTCTCTAAAATAGTCTTCTCCGTAGGTAGAAAATATTTCTTCAATGGTAATTCGTTCCTCTTCTTCTATTAAAGAATCGAGATCATAAAATGGAATTTTATGATCATTTGCCCACAGTTTTCCTAAATAGCTTTTACCTGCCCCCATAAAACCAATAAGAAAAATTTTCATGTAGTAAAGTTACCAAAACAGATGAGGGCTTTGGTTTTAAAATTTTATTTATAAATTATCCATTGGAAATAATTCTTTAATACACACTACGTAACAAGCGTGAGGGATAGCAGTGGAAATCCTTTTATTGCCTGCCTTTGAGGCAATAAAAGATTGCAACGAATAGCCCGACCCGCTTTTTTCAGCGGGACACGCCCAACATTTTCTAATCGGATTTTTCTACACAATAAATACGATTGTGAATGGTTAAATTAAGTTCGGTATTTTTGCGGCGTGGAAATATTTAATACTGATAGCCGAATTATTGTTACTTGCAGCAATCGCCTCTCTATTTATCTGGAACAAGAAATAAAAAACCTTGGTTATACAACTGTTAGAACTTTTAAAACTGGTGTAGAATTATTTGGGAGTTTACAGGATTGTATAAAACTCAATTTAAACCTTCGTTGTGCAAGCCAAATATTGTTTTCGATTAAAGAATTTAGGGCTGTAAATGCCGATGATGTTTACAAAGTTTTATTGGATGTTGCCTGGGAGGATATTTTACCTGCGGATGGCTATTTTTCTATCAGCAGCAATGTGAGCAACGAAACCATCACTAATAATCTGTTTGCAAACGTAAAAGTAAAAGATGCAATTGCGGATAGGTGCAGAGAAAAAACAGGTTCGAGGCCTGACTCAGGGGCGGTATTAAATGGCGCCGTTATACATTTATATTGGAAGGAAGAAGATGCTGAAATATTTTTAGATACATCGGGCGAAACGCTGTCAAAACATGGATATAGAAAAATACCTGGTAAGGCACCGATGCTTGAAGCCCTTGCTGCTGCAGTAGTTTATGCAAGTGTTTGGAAAGGAGAAACACCTTTTATAAATCCAATGTGTGGCTCCGGTACAATAGCAATTGAAGCTGCTTTAATTGCCACTAAACGAGTACCCGGATTGTACAGAAATAATTATTCTTTTATGCATGTAAAAGGTTATGATTATAGCATGTATAAAAAAGAACTAGATACAATTGAGGCGCAAGTTGTGGAACGACCAGATCTTAAAATAACGGCCTCGGATATTAGTGAGGATGCTATAAACATTTCGAAAATAAACGCAGGCATGGCTGGCGTGGAAGATATGATCACTTACGAAGTTTGCGATTTTCAATTGACCGAGTTACCTGCTTTAGAAGGCAGTGTAATTATGTTTAATCCTGAATATGGTGACAGACTTGGCGAAGAAAAAGAATTGGAAGAAACCTATGCACTGCTTGGAGATTTTATGAAGAAAAAATGCAAAGGGTACACCGGATATATTTTTACAGGTAACCTTGAGCTTGCAAAAAAAATAGGGCTAAAACCTAAACGAAGAATTGAATTTTATACAAGTAAAATTGACTGTCGTTTATTAGAGTATGAATTGTATGCAGGCACTAGAGATACAAGAAAAAGTGAGGTATAAATTAAATAGATTAAATACTTTCAAAAAATAAAAAAGAGCAACTTATGGTTGCTCTTTTTAGTGAATGCATCAAAAATATTTTAAGCCATTTTCTTTTTCAAGTGTTCATCAATAGCATCTAAAAATTCTTCAGTATATAAATAATGTGCGCCATGTTCAACTTTATTGCCATGTATACAAACTGCCAAATCTTTGGTCATTTTTCCACTCTCCACCGTTTCAACACAAACCTGCTCAAGGTTATTACAGAAATCAATTAATGGTTGGTTGGCATCTAATTTACCACGAAATGCAAGACCTCTTGTCCATGCAAAAATAGATGCGATAGGATTTGTTGATGTTGGTTTGCCTTTTTGATGATCTCTAAAATGACGGGTTACTGTACCATGTGCAGCCTCTGATTCCATCGTTTTACCATCTGGTGTTACCAAAACAGAAGTCATTAAACCTAAGCTACCAAAGCCTTGTGCAACTGTATCACTTTGTACATCACCATCATAATTTTTACAAGCCCATACAAAGTTCCCATTCCATTTAAGCGCACTTGCAACCATGTCATCAATGAGGCGATGCTCATAAGTAATACCGGCTGCTACATACTTTTCTTTAAATTCATTTTGATAATCTTCTTCAAAAATATCTTTAAATCGACCATCGTATTTTTTAAGAATGGTATTTTTTGTAGACAGATATAATGGCCATTTTTTGCTCAATGCCATGTTCATACAACTGCGTGCAAAGCCATAAATACTTTCATCTACATTGTACATCGCCATTGCAACACCATCTCCCTTAAAATTAAAGACCTCAAAAACCTGCGCCTCTCCTCCACCTTCCGGTTGAAAAGTCATGGTTAATTTTCCTTTACCTTTTATTATCGTATCTGTTGCACGATACTGGTCACCAAATGCATGACGACCAACAATTATTGGTGCCGTCCAGTTAGTAACCAAACGAGGTACATTTTGCATTACAATTGGCTCACGAAAAACAGTACCATTTAAAATATTACGAATAGTTCCGTTTGGTGACTTCCACATTTGTTTCAACTTAAATTCTTCCACACGCTGCTCATCAGGTGTAATGGTCGCACACTTTATACCAACCCCGCAAGCTTTAATAGCATTGGCAGCATCAATAGTTACCTGATCATTAGTTTCATCTCTATATTCCATTCCCAAATCAAAATATTGAATAGGAACTTCCAAATATGGAAGTATCAATTTATCTTTTATAAATTTCCAGATGATCCTTGTCATCTCATCTCCATCCAGTTCAACAACCGGATTTGCAACAACAATTTTACTCATA
>JBBREY010000100.1:0-8267 GCA_038225275.1 Chitinophagales bacterium
ACCCTTTTGCCTCTTCAGGTGTACTCGGATATACAACTTTTAAACACGGTGTATGTGCAAACCACGCTTCGTTGCTCTGGCTGTGAAATGGCCCTGCGCCCACTCCACCGCCCGTTGGCATCCTGATGACCACATCGGCATTCTGCCCCCAGCGGTCATGTATTTTTGCAAGATTATTTATTATCTGGTTAAAACCAACGGTGGAAAAATCTGCAAACTGCATCTCCATTACAGCTTTATAATTCTCTAAACTTAATCCCAAAGCCGCACCAACGATAGCACTTTCGCATAGAGGTGTATTGCGCACACGGGCTTTACCAAACTCATGTACAAAGCCTTCTGTTACTTTAAATGCACCACCATATTCTGCAATATCCTGCCCCATTAAAATTAGGTTAGAATGTTTTTGCATTGACTGCTTAAGGCCATCAGTTATAGCATTGATGAATTTTTTATCTGATGCTGGTTCAATTTTTTTGCTTGTAAGTTGAGAATTATTTAACACTCGGACGCCCGAGCGAGGAACACTTACTTTATATACATCCCCCATTTCTTCGGTCGTATCGGGCACTATTGCAGCATCAACAGAACCCTCTTTTAACTGGGCTTCGATGTAGGTTTTGGTATCAATTTTTATTTTATCAATATTCTCCTGTGTCAATATATTTTGTTCCAGCAACCAAGCCTCATAATTTCTTACGGGATCTTTCTTTTCCCATTCTGTAAACAATTCCGTCGGCACATATTTTACGCCACTTGCTTCTTCATGGCCACGCATGCGGAAGGTTATACACTCCACCAAATAAGGTTTTTGATTTTTAATACAATAGTCACGAACACCTTTTATTGTATCGTACACTTCTAACAAATTATTGCCATCAATACGTATGCCTTCCATGCCGTAGCCCTTGGCTTTATCTACTAAGTTTTCACAGCGATACTGTTCATTAACCGGTGTACTTAAACCGTAGCCATTGTTTTCAATAATAAAAATTACGGGCAAATCCCACACCGCAGCAGTATTTAATGCTTCATGAAAATCGCCCTCGCTCGTGCCGCCATCACCACTAAAAGCAAGCGAACATTTTTGTTCATCTTTTAATTTATAAGCAAGCGCAACTCCATCGGCAATTGCGAGTTGCGGCCCAAGGTGAGATATCATTCCACATACAAAATGTTCTTTGCTGCCAAAGTGAAAGCTTCTTTCACGCCCTTTGCTGTAGCCGTCTTTATTGCCCTGCCATTGCATAAATAATTTACTCAATGGCATATTGCGACCAGTAAAAACACCGAGGTTTCTGTGCAACGGCATTACCCATTCGTCTTGCTGCATAGCTGCTATAGCACCTACAGAAATTGCCTCTTGCCCAATGCCGCTAAACCATTTTGAAATTTTACCCTGCCGTAATAACAGCAGCATTTTTTCTTCTATCATGCGGGGAAGCAAAATAGATTTATAGAGTTTTATTAGCTCTTCGCTGTTTAATCCTTTATTAGAAAAATTCATGTTGCGAAGATAGAACCTTGGCTTATTTAAAACGGCAGATTAATGTGAGATATTTATACAAAGTTTGAACACAGGAAGTATCTGTGCATGCGATATTTTTCCCGTTTTACAAAATTACCCATCTGGTGGGCAAGGCTGCAATAGCCCAACGCACGTAGCTTTCACGCGTACCCGCTTTCATCGAGCGTAAACATTAGCGATACGGTAATTTTTAGCTTTATTTTTTATCAGCAAATGCTGCATTCAAACCAGACGAAAAGATGGAAAGGATAATACTAAAAATCAATGCCCACCAAAAACCATCAACCTTAATACCATCAAGCAGTTTATCTGCCAATAAAATAATGAGGGCATTAATTACAAAAAGGAAAAGGCCAAGTGTAACAACAGTTATTGGTAGCGTAAGTAAAACCAGTATCGGTTTTATAATTGCATTTAAACAAGCTAATACCAGTGCGAAAATTATAGCGGTGGTAATATTGGATATATGAATACCCGATAAAATTTTAGAAAGTACATAAGCAACGAGCCCGGAGATTAAAAGGCGGAGAAGGAAGTTCATAAGGTTGGATTTAAAGGTTAATAATAATTATTAAAAATTCACTTTCGATTATTTTGATAGCACAATCCATTTTTGATTTGCTGTGGTTCTGTGTTCACTTTCTAAAATCTTTTCTTTAATATACGACCAATTCAAAAAATCTTTCAGGCTGTAAATATTTATTTGCAAGTTCTTTTAATTCCTCCGCACCTGTATGTTTAATGGCATCTACAGAGTCATAAAAATATTTTTCATCCAAATTGTTTAGGATAATATTTTTCCATTTTGCCATAATATGAAACGGACCATCGAGGTCACCCAAAATACCGCCAATCATGTAATTACGCACAAGCGAAAGTTCCTCATCATCGATCAATTCCTCTCTCAACAATTTCATTTCTTTGAAAACTTCTTCAATGGTTGCTTCGCATACATCTTTACCTGCCTCTGTACTTATCAGCCAAGCACTTTCCTGCATATGGTTTTGCAGGTAACTGTATATACCATATGTATAGCCTTTTTCTTCTCTTATATTGCTCATTAACCTGCTGCCAAAAAACCCACCGTAAACGGTATTGAGCACAATTACTTTTTTAAAATCTTCGTGGTGCCTGTTTGGGAAGGGTTGTGCAATTCTGATTGCACCTTGCACTGCATTTACATCGTTCTCAACACGGTGTTTTAGTTGTGTTTGAGGCTTTGCAATTATTTTTTTTACTTTAAAATCAGGTGCAGCTAATTTTAGCTTACCAAAGTTTTTATTTAAAAGTACCTGTATATCTGCCGGCAATTTTCCTGCTACAAAAATGGCGCAGGTTCCTTGCAAATAGTATTCCTTGTAAAAGCTTTTTATATCTTCTATGGTAAGCGCATCCAAATCGGGCACATGTGTAAAACTTGCATAAGGGTGATCCTGACCATACAACAACTGGTCTATTTTTCGGCCTGCAATAAATTCGCATTTTAACAGGTTCACAGAAAGGCGTTGTTTGCTGTTTTGTACGAAAATATCCAGCTCCTCCTGCGGAAAAATACTATTGGTAAGCATATCGTTCATAACGGGCAACAAACTTGCTGCATGTTTGCTCAATGTATGTAATGAAACTACTGCTGTTTCATTGTAACAACTTCGGGAGCAACTGGCACCCAAATACTCGAACGCTTCATTTATTTGAAGAGCAGTACGACTTGTTGTACCATTGCGCAGGAGAAAATTTGTTGCGCCCGCAACGCCTTTGTTGTTTTCGAAAAAATTACCTGCATAAAAAACCATTTCTATCTGCAATACATCTTGCGCACCTGCATTGATCGAATAAACCGGTACGCCATTATCCAGATGAAAAAGTTCGTACGGTTTTAGTTTTAAATTAAAGTCAGTTGCATCAATTATGTGTGGTGCTATTGTTCTGTTGAGCATGTAAATATTGTATTGCTAAAAAGCTGGTTTTGTAAAAATTTGTTTGATAAAAACTTATTTCTTATCAATTAATTATTGCTCATATAATACATGGTACTACAATTGTTTTCATCAAATATTATTCTTGTTTCTGCTAAAATATTTTCTGCTGTTACCGACTGGTATTTTGCAAGCTCGTTGTTCATTAAGTCTGCATCACCCAGTAACTCATACATAGCAATGCTGCTTGCGCGGTTCATCACACTCATATCTTCAAACGCAAGTGCACTTTCTGTTTTGTTCTTTACTTTTTCCAATTCTAAAACTGTTACACCTGTTGCCTGTAATTTTTTAATTTCTTCGTTTACGGCCACTTCCGCCTTTTTAATATCTACACCCTTTACCAACTTACCTTCTATTACAAGCAAGCCGGCATCAGTACTGCCCATATGATAGCATTCAATGTTGCTAAACAATTGTTGCTCTTTTACCAGGCTTTGAAATAACCTCGATGAAGCACCACCACTTAAAATATCTGTAATTAAATCTGCAGTGTAATAACGGTCATCTGTACGTGGATAAATATGCCAGCATTTGTACAATGCATCGAGTGGCACATCTGCTTTTACTTCTAATGTTCTTGGTGCTGTTTGTTTGGGTTCAACAGGTAAATTGCGATCGTACTTTTTGCCTGCGGGTATGGTACCAAACCATTTTTCGGCCAGCTCTTTCACCTTAGCTATTTCTATATTACCTGCAACAGTAAGAATGGCATTTGATGGATTGTAGTGTTTTTTAAAAAATGCTTTTACATCTGCCAATGTTGCATCTTCCACATGTTTTAGTGATGCCCCTATCGTCATCCATTTATAAGGATGCGTTGTATAAACGAGCGTTCTTAATTTGTGCCACACATCGCCATAGGGCTTGTTAATATAATGTTCTTTAAACTCTTCGCACACAACTTTGCGTTGCACTTCTAAACTCTTTTTACCAAATGCCAGACTTAGCATGCGATCACTCTCGAGCCAAAAAGCTGTCTCAATATTTTCTGCGGGTAACTGGCAATAGTAATTGGTGAGATCGTTGGTTGTGTAAGCATTGTTTTCGCCACCTGCAATTTGCAACGGCTCGTCGTATACCGGAATATTTATACTGCCACCAAACATGAGGTGTTCAAACAAATGTGCAAAGCCTGTCTTCTCTGGATTTTCATCTTTGGCACCTACATCATACAAAACATTTACAACTGCCATTGGCGTGCTGTTGTCTTCGTGTACAAGCACTCTAAGCCCATTTTCGAGGGTAAATTTTTCAAACCTAATCATGTACAAATGTACGAAGCCAAAAAATAAAAAATTTGTTATCGTATACTAATTGGCTGTAAGGAGATCAGATTTGGGGTGCCGCCTCTCCGAATAATCAATAATATTTTTTCCCTTACGCTTTGCAATAGGTTTTCGTATTGTTGAATATTTCCTGAAATGTTGGTGTTTACTGAAATCAATTCATCACCATTTTTTAAACCGGCTTTGTCAGCGGGAGATTTTTCTACGATATCATCAATAACGATTTTATCACCGAACTGGTAAAGCGATAAACCTGAATATGCATAATCGAACCTATCTGTAAAGAACGAATTGGGTACAATATTTACTTCCTGTTCAGGGTAGTTTAAGGTAACGTTAAACCTTCTCATAAGATCATTTCCCAACAAGCCCGAAGTATATGGGTAGGAGGTTACGTTTGCCTCATCATCATATAAATTCGCGGGTACGTTTCTAAAACTATAAGGCCCAACTTTTACAGATTTTACAACTGTTAACCGCATTATTTTTTTACCCCCAAGGCCCTGCACCTGTGTAGACACGGGTCTCCTTCGTTTTAAAATGATATTATTGTCTTTTAGAAACTGCTCGGTCAACAAAATGCAAAGACCTGCACCGGTATCCATATAAAAATTAGAAACTACCTTTTCTTTATCCCGTACTGTAAGGGGCAAAGCTATTAATTTTCTAAAGTATGGCTTTAATAAAGTACCCGACTTTGCGTACCTGAATTTACCGGGAGAAAAAATTTTAATTCGTGCAGAATCGTAATTGATATCTACAATATATCTGCTTAAAAATCCGTAGCCAATTATACCATCTATTCTTTCGCCATAAACGCTGCCAAGTAAGCTATAATCATTTACATAAAAACTAACACTATCTGTTACCAATTTATTAATGATCAGTTTACGGTTAAAAGCAAAAGAAACTTTCTTGCTACCTGCAATGCCAGACACCATGGTATCAGATTGCCTTAGAGAAATTTTAAGTTCGGCGCACGTAGTAGAGTCGAGAGAAATGCCGCCACTCCCTGTATCAAGTATGAAATTCAACGTCCTTGCCTGATTATCAATTTTAGCATTAATAACAACTACACCTCCTGTAAAGGTTTTAAAGGGTATGGTCTCTAACAATTTTGCAGAGATTTTAGGAGCTGCTGTTTGACCAAAACATGCACCCGAAATAAGGAATAATAATATCTTGCAGATCGTTTTTATAAAGCAGTTATTAAATTTTACAAGTTAATGAATGTACTTTTGCAATGCAATTTAAATGCGTAAAAAATGAATATTGACGACTTATTGAAAAAAGCAATGGCTTTTGAATTTCTGTCTGTAGAAGAAGGGGTTTACTTATTTGAAAACGCTGCTTTAGCTGATTTAATGTTTGTTGCAAACGAACTAAGAAAAATTCAGGTGCCTCACGGTAAAGTTACGTGGCAGATAGATAGAAATGTGAATACAACAAATGTGTGCATTGCAAACTGTAAATTTTGCAACTTTTACAGAATACCCGGTCATAAGGATGCTTACATAACAGACATTGCAACATACAAGAGAAAAATTGAGGAAACCATTGCTTATGGTGGAGACCAGTTGTTGTTACAGGGTGGTCACCATCCAGAACTTGGCCTTCCATTTTATGTAAATTTATTTAAGGAGCTTAAAAGCCTTTATCCAAATATAAAATTACATACGCTTGGGCCACCAGAAATTGCTCACATTACTAAACTGGAAAAAAGTACGCACAAAGAAGTTTTAATGGCTTTAAAAGAAGCAGGGATGGATAGCCTTCCAGGCGCAGGTGCTGAAATTTTAACTGACCGTGTACGCAGATTAATAAGCAAGGGCAAGTGTGGTGCTCAGGAGTGGCTGGACATAATGCATGAGGCGCACAAACTCAACATCACAACATCTGCAACAATGATGTTTGGCCATGTTGAAACATTGGAAGAACGTTTTGACCACCTCGTAAAAATAAGAGAAGTGCAAAGCCGCAAACCTGAAGATGCAAAGGGTTTTTTAGCATTTATTCCATGGACGTTTCAGGACGCTGATACCTTGCTTGCAAGAATTCGTGGAGTGCACAATCTTACCACGCCCGAAGAGTATATTAGAATGATAGCAATGAGCCGCATTATGCTTCCTAATGTAAAAAATATACAGGCGAGCTGGCTTACAGTTGGCAAACAAGTTGCACAGCTCTGCTTAAATGCAGGTGCCAACGATTTTGGTAGTATTATGATTGAAGAAAATGTTGTAAGTGCTGCAGGTGCGCCACATAGGTTTACCGCTAACAGCATACAAGATGCAATTCGTATGGCAGGTTTTGAACCGCAACTTCGCAACCAACAATATGGCTGGAGAGAAATGCCTGAAATGAAAGAGCAGGTAATTGATTACTAAATGCAAATGATTTTCAGCCGCCGAGATATTAGCTCATCTAATACAAAATAAAAAGTCGCTCATTTGAGCGACTTTTTATTAAATTATAAATTTGACTTATCAAATTATTTCTTTGGCATTAAAACAGCGTCGATAACATGTGTTACACCGTTGCTAGATACTACATCAGCAATTGTTACGTTTGCACCGTTGATCATTACTTTACCATCTTTTACAGATACCATCAAGTCTTGACCTTGAACTGTTTTCAATTTCATACCATCTTTAAGGTCAGCAGCTTTTAAAGCTCCTGATACTACGTGGTAAGTAAGAACACCTGTTAGGTCTTTCTTCATTTCTGGCTTTAATAAACCATCAACAGCTCCTGCAGGTAATTTTGCAAATGCTTCGTTTGTTGGAGCAAATACTGTGAAAGGACCTGCACCACTTAAAGTTTCAGCAAGACCTGCTGCTTTTACTGCTGCTACAAGCGTAGTATGATCTGCAGAACCTGCAGCATTTTCTACGATGTTTTTAGAAGGTACCATGTTTGCACCACCAACCATTACACCAGCTTCTTCCATTTTAGGAGCTTCAGCCATTTTAGTTGTGTCAGTTGCTACAGTTGTAGTTTCTTCTGTTTTTTTTGCATCGTTGCAAGAAGTAAGCATAAAAACGGAAGCAGAAGCTACCATTACTGCTGATAAGAATGTTTTTTTCATTTTTTGGTTTTTTTACTAATTTGGTTATTAATTAAGAAATGTAAACTACGTAATATTTTCTACGCAGGATTTATAAACGAAAAATAAAATTTCTATATATGGAAAAATTTTTCTCTACTGCTAAGATTCAATATGCCTCACAACCTGTTGAGTGTTAAAATGCAGCTTTTTATAAATAAATTCCTGAATTCAACAGTTGTTATGAATCGTATGTAAGTTTAATAATTAATTTTACAACATGGCAAATCCAACCTTATCATTAATAGATGCATTGCGTTTAACGGCTACAAATCTTAAGAATGGCGCTTATCACTCATGGGGACACCATGGTGCTTGTAATTGTGGTAATCTTGTACAGTCTGTTACAAAATTTACAAAAGAAGAAA
>JBBREY010000101.1:0-8175 GCA_038225275.1 Chitinophagales bacterium
GCAGACTTTTTTAATATTACAACCGAAAAAATAAAAGTAGAATTGGTAACACCAAGGGAGCACCTACCCAAGTATATAGAATTTTTGATGAGCGATAAAGTTTTTAAAGAAAATACTAAGGCTCCTGTAACACTAATAGGCGAAAAACCTTTGCCACTTCGTTTCGCATCTTTACAAGAAGCAAGAAAAAATTTAAAAAAAGCCGTTGAAGATTTTATAGAATATTTTAAGGAAAATGCAGAAAAGAAAAGTATGCATCCGGTATTTGGTGAACTTAATTTTGACGAATGGACAAGGTTGCATTATAAGCATGTTGTTCACCACCTAAACCAATTTTCGTTATTGTAGGTTGTACACTTATCTGTTTAAATACAACAGTAAAAAATTAATAATAGAAATCATTAGAGCATACAAGTACAACGATTTTACTGAAAATTTTTCTTTTGCTAAAAACCAACAGGAAATTAGTAGCAATATAAACATTGCGGCAATTACAGGTAACCATAAAATTTCAAAAATGGCACCTACTACAGCATATTGGTAAACATTTATGACCCTGCTTAAAATCCAAAACAACAATACAAACAAAGCCCCAAAAAATACAAATAGGCTTGTGGGAGATTTTTTAAAAAAGAGGCTTGGTTTTTTTGTCATTGCTTTATTTAAGAAATAATTATTTTTCACAAGCTCCTTCTGTCCACGATTTAACTCCTGCACATGCAGCCACACAATCGTTGCTATAAGTTTTTCCATCGCAACCACAAACCGGTTTGTAATTCATTGTACACATGCAACCAGGTTTAGCAGCGGTAATGCAATTGTTAATTTGCATTGGGGTTTTACATGAAGTAATAACTAACGCAAATGCTATTAATAAATTTAAATAATTGTGCATAATGTTATGATATTTACAATGATGAATTAAATGTATCCCTTTATTTTAAGCCTTTAAGCCAAATTAAGCTTTTATATTTTTTTACATTTACCTACCATAAATTTGCCTATGCAAAAATTGGGAAATTACGTTACCGGCAATTGGATACAAGGTGATGGAGAAGGGACAGCTTTATGCAATGCAGTTGATGGTAATGTTATAACAAATGCAACATCTAAAGGGCTCGATTTTGAAGCTGTTTTAAAATATGCCAGGGAAAAAGGAAATCCTGCACTTCGTAAAATGACTTTTCAACAACGTGGAAGAATGCTGCGTGCCCTTGCATTGCATCTTTTAAAACACAGAGAAACTTTTTACAACATAAGCTACAAGAGTGGGGCAACAAGGGTTGATAGCTGGATCGACATTGAAGGTGGCATTGGAAACCTATTCAGCAATGCAACGCTCCGCAGAAAATTACCTGACGAACCTTTTTGTTTAGATGGAGATTCCATCAACCTAAGCAAAGAAAATAGCTTTATGGGCCATCATATTTTGGTACCCAAAGAAGGTGTAGCAGTGCATATAAACGCATATAATTTTCCTGTATGGGGAATGTTAGAAAAAATTGCTTGTAATTTATTGGCAGGAATGCCTGCGGTCGTAAAACCGGCAACAGTTACTTCCTATTTAACAGAAGCAGTAGTTAGAGAAATTATTGCTTCAAAAATTTTACCCGAAGGTGCCTTACAACTTATCTGCGGCAGCGCAGGTAATATGTTGGATTTTGTAACAAGCCAGGATGTGGTAACGTTTACAGGTTCTGCAGAAACTGGATTAAAATTAAAATCTCACCCCAATATTTTAAAAGAAAGTGTTCCGTTTAATATGGAAGCAGATTCTTTAAACTGTATTGTTTTAGGAACAGATGTTGAACCTGGAATGCCTGAATGGGACATTTTTATTAAAGAGATTAAAAAAGAAATGACTGTAAAAGCCGGACAAAAATGTACCGGCATCCGCAGAATATTTGTTCCTCAAAATAAAATGGAAGCTGTGCAGAAAGCCATTGCAACAGCATTAGCTACAACGGCTATTGGTAATCCATTAAATGAGAAAGTACGCATGGGCGCATTGGCCGGGCAAGACCAGCGAAACGATGTGAGAAGCCAGGTTCAAAAAATTCTTGCATCGTCTCAAATAATTTATGGCTCATTGGATAGTGTTGCAGTGATTGATGCAGATGAAAAAGTAGGTGCTTTTTTAAGCCCGATTTTATTATTAAATACAACACCATTTATTAGCGAAGAGCCACACAATATTGAAGCCTTTGGGCCCGTTAGTACTTTAATGCCTTATAAAGATATTTATGATGCAATTGAATTGAGTAAAAAAGGCAAAGGGAGTTTGTGTTCATCAATAGTAACTGCAGATGCTACAATTGCAAAGCAATATGTAATTGGTGCTGCCACACATCATGGTAGAATTTTGGTACTAAATGCCGCATGCGCAAAGGAAAGTACTGGGCATGGTTCACCGTTACCATCATTAGTACATGGTGGTCCGGGTCGTGCAGGAGGTGGTGAAGAAATGGGTGGAATGAGAGGTGTAAAACATTATCTACAGCGGACAGCAATACAAGGTTCGCCCGATATGATTACCGCCATCAGCAATGTTTATCAACCAAATGCAACAGGCAATATTGAAGCAAAACATCCATTTACAAAATATTTCGAAGAATTAAAAATTGGCGACCAGCTTATCAGCGAAAAGCGTTTAATAACTGCTGAAGATATTGACGCATTTGCAGAGCTTACAGGCGATCATTTTTATGCACACAAAAAAGAAACTGATTTTGCCGGTACTATGTTTACTGAACAGGTTGCACACGGCTATTTCTTAAACAGTGCCTCGGCAGGTTTGTTTGTAGCAAGTTTTGAAAAGAATCCTGTGCTTTTAAATTATGGTATAGATGATATGCGGTTTGTAAAACCTGTTTATGCGGGAAGCTCTATTTATATTCGTTTTACCTGTAAAGAAAAAATTGCACAGGAACTAAAAGATGTAAATCCTGATGTGCCTTTTGTGCAGGGACAAGATATACCGAAGGGAATTGTAAAATGGTTTGTAGAGATATTAGATGGAACAGATGAAACAGTAGGTGTGGGAACTATCCTAACAATGGTGAAAATGAAAAATGAAATTGATTGATAAGACGGACTAATAGTTAAGACTTTTTACTTTAGAAATAATAATTATAAAATATAAACGCCGCAATATGCCTTTGCGCCTTTGCGGTAAAATAAAATCAATATGACAGATATACAAGAAGGTTATGTAACTACAGAAACACATGCAGGTATAACAACCATTGAATTCAGCCACCCACAAAGCAATTCGATGCCTACCAGGCAATTGGAAAAGCTTGCGCATGAAATTCATTTTGCTGGAACGCATGCCGAAACAAAAGTGATCATTTTAAAGAGTGCTGGTGATAAATCATTTTGCGCAGGTGCTTCTTTTGATGAGTTACTGCAAATAAATAATATAGCAAGCGGCGAAAAGTTTTTTAGCGGATTTGCAAATGTTATAAACAACATGCGCCGTTGTCCAAAGTTTATAATTGTTCGTATTCAAGGAAAGTGTGTTGGCGGCGGCGTAGGTATTGCAGCAGCAGCAGATTATGCAATTGCAGTAGAAGGTGCAGATATAAAGCTAAGCGAACTTGCAGTTGGGATTGGTCCCTTTGTTGTTGGCCCTGCTGTTGAAAGAAAAATTGGAATTGCTGCGTTCAGCGCCCTTTCTATTGATGCTACCATGTGGCGCAATACAGATTGGGCAAAAAAGAAGGGCTTGTTTGCAGAAGTACATGAGAACGTTACCAACATGGATGAATCTGTAAAAAGACTTGCCAATACGCTTGCTCACTCCAACCCGGAGGCAATGGCTGAAATGAAAAAAGTTTTTTGGAAAGGAACAGAAAACTGGGATACTCTTTTACATGAGCGTGCGCTTATCAGCGGTAAATTAATTTTGAGCAGTTTTAGCAAAGAAGCCATAGGAAAGTTTAAAGCGAAGTAGAGATTCTAAAAAGACAAACCCCGAGAAAACTTCCCGGGGTTTGTTATTATATTGCTATGAGTCTTTAGTTGTTGTTGCTGTTTCTAATGCCAAAATATAATCTAATGTTTCTGTGCGTTATCCGAATTTATAATGATGTTCTGCCGAGGGGAAAAATATATTATTAATAGTACTTTTTAATTTTTGTGGCCATGATTGGTTTTCGTGAGTAGTTTGACCCATAAACTCAGCCTGCATTATTTTCATTTTTATAAGCACAATAGATTTTGCAGTTACGCCATCTAGTTGAACTGTTTCCTCTGCATCTTTGTTCTCATCTCTCACTATTACTGCTTTCCCGCTAATGCGCAACCTGTTCTCAAATCCTTTTTTATGATAATCTAAATAGGCATAAAAAGGCAGATCAATATTGTTTGCATAATTACCATTGCAGGCTGTAAAGAAATAAATATTTCCTTCTCCATCTACACTCATCGTTTGAATGACATTTGTCGGCAATGATAATTCTGAATTTATTTCAGACTTAAAAATGGCAACTTTCGTCTCCATTATCTTTTCACGTAAAAAAACAAGGTGTGTATCATTGTAATGCATAACGAAAATTTTTGTAACTATAAAAATTCAAACGATGTACCAATTAAATTTTATAGTTAATTGTTACTTCTACTTTAATTACGTAGAAAGGTTTACACACAGTTTGTAGAAAATGCTTTGTTAAGGCAAAAAAACAGGAAGAATTATACTCAATATTGACAGGCACAAAACTTTCATGTATAAATGAATCGTATTAAACCACGTTTTCGTTTTATGACAGCAGTAGATGAAATGATTGAGCTTTTACCCAAAAAAGAAATAGCAAAAATTATTAAAGACCCGGTTAAAACTGCTCAAGCAGCAAACCTCGTGTATGTAACAGATGCAACGCCGGGTATCATTAGGCAAAAAAAGGCAAAGGATTTCTTTTATGCTTTAGGAGAAGAAAAACTGAAGGACGAGGCACATCTTAACAGAATAAAAAGCCTTGTGATTCCGCCGGCATGGGAAAACGTTTGGATATGTGCGTTAGAAAATGGTCACTTACAGGCCACCGGAGTTGATGTTAAGTTGCGGAAACAATACCGCTACCACCCCGCATGGAATGCACTGCGCAACCATACAAAATTTTATAGGTTGTTGGAATTTGGTAAAGCGTTGCCTTCAATAAGGCTTCAACTGGAAAAAGATTTGTCAATAAAAGACCTCACACAACAAAAAGTTCTGGCAACTGTGGTCAGTTTAATGGAGCGCACCAACATACGGGTTGGCAATAATATTTACGAAAAATTATACGGTTCGTTCGGGCTAACAACTTTAAAAGATAAGCATGTACAATTCAATAGCGGCAGCGTAAAGTTTTCTTTTGTTGGCAAAAAAGGAATCAAACATGATATCAGTTTAAAAAATAAGAAACTAGCAGCCATTGTTCAAAAATGTCGTGATATTCCTGGTAAGGAACTGTTTCAATATTACAATGAAGATGGGAGTCGCCATAGCATTGACAGTGGTATGGTGAATGAATATATTAAGAACATTAGCGGGAAAGATTTTTCAGCAAAAGATTTTAGAACATGGTCGGGAACAGTAAATGCTTTCTTGGCATTTAAAGAAATCGGTTTTGCAGACAACGATACTGCCACCAAAAAAAATATTGCGCAGGCGCTTGATAAAGTGGCAGAGCATTTGGGTAATACAAGAACAGTATGTAAAAAGTATTACGTACATCCACTCATTATTTCTTTGTACGAAAATAAAAGCTTGGATAAATATTTTAAACAGCTCGATAAAATTGAGGAAGATGATGGAAAGGCAGATCTTACCAGAGAAGAAAAGTTAATAATGAAGATATTATCAGCACACTAAAAAATCCCTAAAATGAAAACGATTGAACTAAGAGTAAACTATGGCGGGAAAGATGTTGTTATAAATATTGTTCCCGAAGAAATTTGTTCTGGTACACTTTACCCTGTAGAAGCGAATGGAAAATATGTATTTACATTTTTAGAAGATGAATATGGAGAGTGGAGTGTGATGCTGGAAAAAGATGGAAATACCCCAAAAGTAGAAAACATTTTGTACGATGTTATTTTAAGAAAGCTTCATTACGAAATAATGTATGTGGTTTAAACTTTAGCAAATATTGTTTAAATTATATACCTGCAGTACCTGTAGAGTCGTACCAATAATGATGTGAATAATCCTTTAGCTTTTAGTGGGCTTTTTTAATTATGTTGTGCCGTTATGCTGAAAAGATTTGATGAAACGGAGCGCCTTAAAGAAGTAAATTCTTATAGGGTAGAGGATACACTTACAGAAAAAGAATATGATGATATCGCTTTTCTTGCATCTATCATATGCGGTACGCCGATAGCACTTGTAACGCTTATGTATAAGGATAGGCAATGGTTTAAAGCCGCGGTAGGCACAGATTTAAAAGAAAACAAAAGAGAGCTTTCGTTTTGTACCCATGCAATAGCAGGAGATGAAGATGTAATGGTGGTAGAAGATGCAAAGGTTGACGTAAGGTTTATGCACAATCCTTTGGTGCAAGGCGGCCCACGTTTGGTTTTTTATGCAGGAGCTCCCATTGTAAATAAAAACGGATATAGCATCGGTACTGTATGTGTGTACGATGTAGAAAAAAAATCACTTACAGATGATCAGATAAAGGGATTGAAAATGTTATCGGATCAGGTGATGGGTTTACTGGAATTGCGCAAGCAAAATTTACAGTTGGAACTGATGAAGGAACGGCTTGAGATTAGCAACAAAAGCCTGGAAGCATTTGCTATGGTTTTGGCGCACGATTTAAAATCGCCATTAACGAGCGTAGCACTTGCAAATGAAATGTTAGAAGCCGAAGCAATTGAATTGAAACTAGATGTGAAAGACCTCACTGATATTATCAAACGAAATTCGGACAAGATGCAGCGATTGGTAAATGGTATACTTACCAATGCCAAAATTGCTGACAAACATAATATAGTAGAATCAATTGAACTACCATCCTTTTTTGACCAATTAACAGCTTCACTAGTTTGCCCCAAACCACTCATTTTTATTAACGCTTCTGCATTAAATGTTTTGTTTTTTAACAAGGTAAAATTTGAGCAAATCTTTAATAATTTATTTACCAATGCAATAAGGTATAACGATAAAGAAAATGTTGAAATAAAATTGAATGCCTATGAGCAGGATGGTTTTTATCATTTTGAATTAACCGATAATGGAATGGGTATTTCAGCAGAAAATCAACTACATATTTTTCAGCTTTTTGGTACCGTTGGTGACAAAGATAATTATGGGCTCGAAAGCAGTGGTATAGGTTTAAACATCGTAAAAAAAATTGTTACAGAAGCTGAAGGAGAAATCAAAGTCGCTTCAAAACAAGGTGAATACACTTCCTTTTTATTAAGTTTAAAAACACCTTCAATAAAATAATGCATTTACAAATGCCCCTTTATTTTATTATCAATATTCTAAATATCTGCAGCCTTTTAGCGCTCCTATTACATTTTTTGCATAAAAATTGCTCCTCCCTTACAGCGGTTTAAATTGTAAAAAAATTTCCCCGCAAAACAAATTTTAAAATTGTACACCATGAGACCAATATGGACAGGCGCCATTGGCTTCGGTTTAGTGAACATACCCGTTAAGTTATACAGCGCTACCGAAAGCAGCGATGTTGATTTGGATATGCTCGATAAAAAAGACCATAGCCACATTAAATATTTAAGGGTAAATGAAAAGACAGGTAAAGAAGTAGCTTGGAGCAACATTGTGAAGGGATACGATACAGGTACTAAATATGTTGTGCTGGATGAAGCGGATTTTGAAAAAGCAGGGGCGGAAAAAACCAAACTGATAGAAATTACTGACTTTGTAAAGCAGGAAGAAATTGACAGCGTGTATTATGAAACGCCTTATTATTTAGCTCCTGAGAAAAGTGGTGTTCGTCCATATGCTTTGTTGAGAGAAGCATTGATAAAAACCAAACGGGCGGGTGTAGCAAGTTTTGTAATGAGGAACAAAGAACACCTCGCCATATTGAGAGTATCTGGCGATGCCATCATTTTAAACCGCATTCGTTTTCACGAAGAGATAAGACCCACAACAGAATTGGCGCTTCCCGCAAAAACAGTAGTAAAACCTGCAGAGCTAAAAATGGCTATTGCTTTGGTGGA
>JBBREY010000102.1:0-7919 GCA_038225275.1 Chitinophagales bacterium
GATGGGTAGGACCAAGGTTAAGCGTGGTTGTTTGCTTTTCTAAACTCCCTTCCGGTAATAATATGTGATCGCTCATAATTAATTTATCAAATTTTATCTTCCAAACATCTCATCGTCTTTATCAATTCTAGTTTGGTCTTCCAATGGAAATTCTTTTCTCATCGGAAAATAATCCATCTCATCTACATTTAAAATGCGAATTAAATTCGGATGACCAACAAAATTTACTCCGTAAAAATCATAAGTTTCTCTCTCCATAAAATTTGCTGACTCATACACACCAGTTGCAGTAAAAACATCGGGTTTTTGTATATCTGTGAACACCTTAAAGCGAATGCGAATATTGTCTACCAAATTGTGCAAATGATATACTACTGCTAATTCTTCACCGTTATTATCAGGATAATGCACTGCTTGTAAATCTGTAAGAAAACGAAACTTCAACTCCTCATCATCAAACAAAAATTGTAATACTTTTATATTAATATCTTTCACTGCAACAAAAGTGAGCATTCCGTATGGCTCCTCCCAACAGGTAAGTTGCTCGCCAAATTTTTCCGTAAGTTTTTGTTGTACTATTTCGTTGGTTAATGCCATTTTATTTTGTAGAAATTGTAAGCTCTATAATTTTATTGTATCCCATAACTGTTCATGAGGTCTTTGTACTGCTCACTTTCCCTTCTTCTTAAACACTCAGCGTGCACAAGCTCCTGCACTTTCATAAAACCATCTAAAATAGCTTCGGGTCGTGGCGGACAGCCTGGCACATAAACATCTACAGGAATTACCTGATCAATCCCTTGCATTACAGAATAAGTATCGAAAATGCCACCGCTGCTCGCACATGCGCCTACAGCAATTACCCACCGTGGTTCAGCCATTTGCAAATAAACCTGTTTTAAAATAGGGCCCATTTTTTTTGAGATAGTGCCCATTACCATCAACAAATCACATTGGCGTGGCGAGAAACTCATTCGTTCACTACCAAAGCGTGCAATATCATAATGACTAGCAGCTGTTGCCATAAATTCAATGCCACAGCAACTAGTTGCAAAAGGCAATGGCCAGATAGAATTTTTACGGGCAAGACTAACAACTTTTTCAAAATTGGTTGCCATGAAACCTTCGCCCATATATCCCTCAGGAATACCGGCAAATTTTACGGTGTTGTTATATTGTACGGGACGAGACATATTTTATAATTTGTAAATAATTTAATTTAGGATTGCTAATAAGCAAACTCCTAATCTTCCCACTTTAAGGCACCTTTTTTAAATATGTAAATAAAGCCTGCAAGAAATGAACCTACAAACATAATTACCGCTAAAAAAGTATTCCAACCCATTGCAGGATCTTTTGCAAAATCCCTGAAATTAACTGCATATGGATAAAAGAAAATAACTTCCACATCAAATAAAACAAACAAAATAGCAATTAAGAAATACTTAATGGCCATTGGCTGGCGGGCATTCCCTTTTATTTCAATTCCGCTCTCAAAATTGACTAGCTTATCTGTACCAAGCCTTTTCGGACCAAATTTAGCTGAGGCAATAATCATTGTAGCCACAAAACCAACAGCAAAAATAATTTGCAGCAATATTGGAAGATAATTTATTGTACCGTTTTCGGCTATTCTTAGAAAAAAAAACTGCATGGTAATAACTATTAAATTAAGCAAATTTAAGTGAGCTAGTGCAATATACCATCCCAATTACGAAATTATATAAACGAAAAAGTTCCGAAACTATTTTCGGAACTTTTAAATTAATATTTTTTAGACTTTACTTTTTTTTTGGAGAAGGTTTAGGCTTTGAACCTGACGATTTAGCGGGTGCAGTCGCTTTTGCATTTGGATCATTTTTAGAAACAAAATCCTTGTTTTTTATAGATTGTTCATCTGTAGGATCTAAAGCCAAAGCTTTATCTGCATATGCAATTGCTGCAGCTTGGTCTCTTTTAATATTATATGAATACTGCATCATAAACGTATATGCCCCTATCAACTGATCTTTTATCTTAATTTTATCCGTTGCTTTTTCTCCAATTTCGATGGCTTTTAAATAAGAATTGGCCGCCAACCCTGTTGTGAGTGTAGTATCTATGCCTCCATTAGACTTTGCTATCATGTAATATCCAAAAATATCATCGGGATATTTTGTTGTGTATTTATTAAATACAATTACAGAAGAGTCAAATTTTCCCGCCCGGAAATAATCATAACCAGCATTGTATAAATCTACATTGCTATAATTTTTCTTCACAGAAAGTACTTCATTGAACCACTTAGCAGATTCGCCAAAATTCTTTTGTGTTCTATAAGCGATTGCAAGGGCTTTTAAGTAAGCAACCCTGTTTTCTTCAATACTATCTAGTGCAACTGCTTTTTCTACATAGGATGCAGCCTCTGCTTCATTGCCCGGGAACTTTAGTAAAATCATTGCATAAGAAGAATAATCTCCAGCACCTACTTTACTAGGTATTTGCTTTTTAAAATATTCTTCATAGCTAGCTTTGGCGTTTAATGAATCTCCAAGTCTGTTGTAAGCCAATGCTTTTACCCCATATAAATTAGGATATACTGATGTTCCCCCTTTATTAATACAATCGCTTGCTTTTGCAACTGCTTCTGAAAACAAACCCTGCGCATATTGCATACTAGCTCTATAATAACATGCTTTTGGATCATCATCGGAATTTGTTAACCACTTTTCTAGATATTGAGCACTTTTCGGCACATCAGTTTCATAATAATAGTTAAATAACGTATTATAAACCGGAGCATACCTTACATCTTTAGCAATAGCGTCGTTGTAAAAACCAGTATATAAATTCTCCTGCATTCTACCTTGAGACTGGTACAAACGACCCTTCCTATAAATAGCCCTAGCATAATTAGGATCTAACCTTAAAGCTGCATCGTAAGATTGTATTGCCGCACCACCATCACTGTTTTTTCTATACGCATCACCAAGGTTAGCCCATACTTCAGGATCTTTAAAACCTTTTAGAGTTGTAGCTAATTTTAATTTATCAATAGCATAATTAGCATCTCCATTTTTTATTTCAGGATCACTGTTCGGCGCACCAACCGCATTTAATACATCAATACGCTTTCCTCCAGCTAAAGAAATAGCAGTTTCAAACCTATTCCGTGCATCCGCCGTTTTGCCTTCAAGCAATTCTACATTGCCCATACCAGCTAAAATTAAAGGGCTATTTGGAGCCGCAGATAATTTTTGCTGGTACAACGCTTTAGCACCTTCAATATCTTCCAAACCAATCATGGCCTGACCTAAATAATATGCTGCTGTTTCGTCTGCAGGGTTTGCAGCAGATAATTTTTGAAAAATATCTTTTGCGCTCTTATATCTTTCATAATATAAAAATTTTTTCCCTTCATCAATACTTTGTGCAAAAACAGATCCTGCAAAAAGTATTGCAACCATCGCTAGTAAAAGTGTTTTCATGTTTCTCATTTTCTCTTTTTAAATTTTCAAATACAATTTTAAAGTATTTGTTTCATTATTAAACGTTAGAATTTAATTTCCAGGAAGTTTATCATTTAAATTAACTGTTCTTAAACCGAATAACATTGACGGACCTAAATACGCTCTTCTAAAAATTAACTGTCCTCTCTCGTATTTTAAAAATGAAACAAAGCCCGAACCTAAACCTGTGTAATTTTCTTTCACCGCATAATACAAACCACGTACCAAAGGGTAACGTCTGTTTAGTATACTCTCCTGCGACGGTAAAACATACGGCGTATTAACACAAACATCACATTTAACGTAGGCAATTTTTACCTTTCTTAACATTGCAACCTGCGCAGTATCTTCAGGATTGCCTATTCTATTTATACCTACAAAGCCAACAGAATTTTCATGTGTGGCAACATAATTTAAAACATCCTCACTATTCTTTACGGCTCTCACAACAGATGTATCAAATGTTCGCCCCTTCAACACAGAGTCTTCTATAAACCTAACAGTACTTGTTTTATTAAGACCGTCAAAAACAATTGTTTCCGTTCTGTTTATTTTGCCGGTAAGCTGTTCCTGTAAACGATTTAATGAAAACAAAGTATCCCCACTATTCTTATTTACAACTATTGCCACTGCATCAGATGCAAGTTCGTTCCAGCCTGGATTAAAAGAAAGCTTTTGTGTCATTACTTTCTCTTCGTTCGCTGTAAGACCTCTTGTAACAATTATCATTCTTGTCAATGAATCATTAAAAAAGTCTCTGAGACAATCAGCCTCTGTTTTGTATTGCGCATTAATTTTTGTATCCGGAAAGGAGGCCTCATACATAGCAATCTGCTCCTTCATCACCGGTTCAAAAGATGCATCAACACTGATGTTGATACTACCTTTTACCGGCGTATCTATTGCACCGTAACTTACCTTATCACTATTACAAGCATTTAAAAAAATAAGCATTGCAACAAAAAAGAAAGAGGTATAAATAAATTGTATTCTCATGATTAGCTCTCCCTGAAATAATTTTTTTTATATCCTCTGTAAATTCTAAAAAAGCCATAAATAAAACAGATAATAGAAAACAGTTTTATCATTGCAGGATCGTACTTATTAATGAAAGGTGCTGTTTTTGCAGTTGGAAATAAAAAAAATAATCCTGCACAAATCAGAAAAGCACCCATTACATAATTTGTAAAACTCTTCATTCTAACAAGACCTTTGTCTCTTTCACTTAGTTCTTCTCTTTCAAATTCTTCCAAAGCCATAACATGTTTTTATTTTTGGCAATTTACTAATAAAAAATTATCCGCTTATTCACTCGCAATAAAGTTAACCGGGATAGTATAATAAACAGAAACATTTTCACCTTTGGTTTTACCCGGTATCCATTGTGGCATTTTTTTGAGTACTCTTATAACTTCGTTGTTAAAAGCTGTACCACCATCCTGTATCGTTTCAAATCCTTTTAAATTTCCATCGTAGCCCACAATAAATCTAATTTTTACTTTAATATTTTCTCCTTCTCCCATATCCTGTGGGTTCTTCAGGTTTTTTTCAAGGAATTTTCTAAGCGCCTGCATACCACCACGATAGTCAGGCATTATTTCCGCAAAATTGTTGGGTGTTATTTTATCGATTGTAGGTTTGGCAATTTCTGCATCTCCGCCTCCGGATGGCGCATCAGGCACTTTTGGTGTTACAATGGCTATGGCACCCAGATTACCGTCTATTTTTTCATTACTTATTGCAATATTGTCGTTTAGTGCCTCAATTTTAGTAGCAATATTATCTTTTGTGATCTGGATATTATTGGTAAAAATTTGAGAAGCAATTTTTACTCTAAGGATTGCTGGTTTTTGAGGTGCCACTGGTTCCTTTGGCTTTTCAGGAACCGGATCGGCCTTTACTGGTGGCGGGCTAAATACATAAGGATCAGAAATTATTAATGGTAATACAGCCTTTTCTTTTTTTATGAAACTGGAGAGCATAAAAATGAAAACTACCGTAAAAGTTAGCCCCAAAGCCTTATACAGCCTGTTGTTATAAAATTTTCGCAGGGAGTAAGCACCATAATCTTTGTTGCGGTTATCAAAAATAATATCGAGTACATCTGCATTTAAAATTGCATCTGCTTTCATAATAATTTGTTTTAGAAAATGATGATAAATAATTTTAAAAACCGCCGTTTTTAATTAGATGATGATTTTATAAGATTCCATAACAGATAAAATGGGAAAAGATGAAAAATGAAAAAATGCTGAAAAGCGGCAGGATAGAAACGGAAATCCTTTTTCATCCGCAGGAGAAAAAGATTGCAGTGGATAGCCTGTACTGAAGATGATTTTACAACGATGCTGACCGCACCAAACCTTACCAACAGCATGTATATTTTTCCGTTTGTAAAAACATACAAAGCCCTTCGTGTATGATAATTATATTTGCGCATGAGGATTTTAATGGTTTGCCTTGGTAATATTTGCAGAAGCCCATTGGCAGAAGGAATTTTACAGTACAAGGCGAATGCAACTGGGTTAAATTGGATTGTTGAAAGTGCAGGCACAAACGGATTGCATGTAGGGGAAGCTCCTCATCATTTAAGCCAAAAAGTAGCACAACAAAATGGCATCAATATCGGCAATCAAGTTGCGCAAAAATTTAAAGCTTCTGACTTTGATACCTACGATAAAATTTATGTGATGGCAGACGATGTAATGGAAGATGTGAGACGCATTGCAGGTAAAAATTTTAATGTAGACAAAGTAGATTATTTTTTGAATGAATTGCATGCAGATAAAAATGAAGATGTTCCTGATCCTTGGTATGGGAACGAGGATGGCTATATTAAAGTGTATGAACTAATTGATAAAACCTGCGATGCAATAATTGCTAAAGAAGTCGTTAGAAAAAATTAAAAAAAGAAAATGACCAAACCAAGTTTGCCGCAGGGCACCAGAGATTTTGCCGCTGCTACGGTTTATAAACGAAATTATATTTTAAATACCATTCGCTCTGTATTTGAACTGCATGGGTTTGAACCTTTGGAGACTCCTGCCATGGAAAATTTGGAAACCTTGATGGGGAAGTATGGTGAAGAAGGAGATAAATTAATTTTTAAAATATTAAACAATGGACTGAATGATCCAAAAAATATTGATAAAGCAAAGGATGGGTTTGCAAAATTAATGGAAGGAAAAAATACGGCTTCGCTTACGGAACGTGCTTTAAAATATGACCTTACTATTCCGTTTGCAAGATTTGTCGCAATGAATGCAAATACATTGACGATGCCATACAAACGCTACCAAATGCAACAGGTTTGGCGGGCTGATAGGCCACAAAAAGGTCGCTACCGTGAATTTACACAATGCGATGCAGATTTAGTAGGTAGCACAAGTTTGATAAATGAAGTAGAACTTTGTGGAATTTATCATCGCAGTTTTACACAATTAGGTTTGCACAATTATGAATTGAAAATAAACAGTAGAAAAATATTGGCTGCATTGGCAGAAATAGCAGGTGGAGAAGAAAAAATGATGGACATCACCATTGCTATTGATAAGCTTGATAAAATAGGCATTGAAAAAGTAAAAGAGGAATTATCTGGTAGAGGTATTAGCGAAAAAAATATTGACACTATTGAAAATTATTTACTAATTAATGGCAGCAATGAAAATAAAATTACTGCTATTGAAGAATTATTTTCAAAAAGTGAAACTGGTAAGTTAGGCATTGAAGAATTGAAATACATACTTGCAAATGCAGGGGCCATCAATTTATCTGTTGACCTCACCTTGGCAAGAGGTTTAAATTATTATACCGGAATTATTTTTGAAGCAAAAGCACCGCCACAAGTAAAAATGGGCAGCATTGGCGGCGGCGGCAGATACGATAATTTAACAGGATTATTTGGAGTGCCGAATATTGCAGGTGTGGGTGTAAGTTTTGGGATTGATCGGATTTATGACGTAATGGAGGAACTAAATCTTTTTCCTGAAAGTATTGCAACTACGACTAAAGCAATATTTTTTAACTTGGGTGATGAGGAAGCAACAGTTGCAATGCAACAAATGAATATATTAAGAGATAACAATATTGCCTGCGAACTATATCCTGAAAAAGTAAAAATTGACAAGCAGTTTAAATATGCAGATAAAAAAAATATTCCTTTCGCTATAATAATTGGAAGCAAAGAAATTGAAAATAAAACATGCATGATAAAAGATTTAAAAAAGGGAGAACAAACTGAAGTTGAATTTGATGCGCTAACAAACTATTTAACACAGAAATAAAATTACCAAGGGTTACCTAAAAATATTTATAGCATTAATTAAAAACTAAACCAACATGACAAAACGAATTTTATCATTAACCCTCACAGCAATTGTTGCTGTAGTATTATTTGCATCTTGCTCAAAAAAAACCAACAAGCAGGGTCGC